>JBOGRE010000104.1:0-3810 GCA_050749345.1 Nitrosarchaeum sp.
AATCCTTAAGTGGACGAAAATTCCAGTTGAGCTTAATTGATTTGATTTTGTTTTAAACAAAAGTCACGTTATTTTTAAGAAGGGTTCCACGTAGTGCACCTTATCTTATTCAAAATTGCTTAGAAACCGAAAGAGATCTGTCTCATAGTGATTATTTCTTTATAGATTTGAAAGGTACTGAATCTGCTAAGATCCACAACTTGGATTCAAAATAGGTTTCTTGCGTAATACATGCACGAGAATGTTTCCTTATGGATAAAAAAAGTTGTTAAAATTTTCGTCATACATGGAGAAACTACGCATAACGTTAAATTTAACAAAGCAATCTTGGGATCAAAGTTGCATCCAAAATCTCTTAGTGATTTTTACCAATTTGCTTTACATTTAATCTATGCTGTTATCATTGGTCAAAGCTTCCTATTAGCTAGTGTTGTATTTGTGCCACTCAGTAAATTATATGAGTTTTCTCCATTTGAAAATGGGTTTGCTTTATTTTTAGCATACACTGTTACAATTACAGGATGGATTGGATGGTCTAGATCAATTACAAAACATCCACATAGTGAAAATTCTTTAGGTAACTTCAGATTTATTGTTGATTTAATTATTATGTTTCTTTATTATTATTTGATTAATCTCACTGACCCAAAAACATTTGGGCAATTTAAGGAGACTTTTATTTGGGTATTCCCAGCGATATTTCTTGCATATATTGCATGGGATGGATTAAAAACTTTAGAGTATAGATCTGATCCACCTAAAGCAAACTTAAACAGAAAAAAAAGAAATGCAATTACAGTTTATTTCTTTCTTATTTTCGTTGCTCAAGCAATTATTTATGTATACGTAACGGCGTATCAGCCATTTCTTACATGGAATGGAAATATCATTTGGAATGAAATTTTCATTTCTTCTTCCGTCGCTTTAACCATTGCTTATAGATGGTTGAAATGGAAGATCCCAGTAGCTTTAAGAAGAAGAAAAAAACCCAATAAAAATAAATCAACTGGTTGATTATTTTAAAAGTAGAAGCATTTACTAATGAGATTGTATATCTAAAGATATGAGTGAGTTAATTAGGCGTTCAATAGGGCAACTGAAATGTCAAGCGGTAGGGCATGATATATCAGAAGAAGACGAAGATAAACTCTATACAGTTCATGCACGTCAAATTACTACTAAGTGTTCTATTTGTGGGAAGTCTGTTAAAGCTGAAATGAATCCAACAGATGAAGACGAATACTTTGTTACTGAACTAGAAATATAACAAGATTATTATTTTCTTTAATTTTGAATTCAAATATATCCATTCAGCTAAAAAGTTGTTTAAATTTTACTAGTAATCCTTGTCACCATAAGACAGTTCGCTATCTTCTGGAAGAACTCTATCTACTTTGTCAGATAGGTTGTCTAGTGATTCTAACTCTTTAGAGTGATACAACTTCATTTTTCTTTTGATCTCTTCCAATTCTTGTTTAATTTTTGCAATATCCTCTTCAATTTCAGGTTTTTCTTTTCCTAAAAATCCTTCTTGAAGAATTTTTAATATCTTATCTGTGTTTGACTGGTTTGTTATTAGAACCATAAATTACAAAGTTTGTTATTTTATTTAAAACCACAGGTAATTTCATAATTACCTTAAAAAGAATTGTAAATTAGAGGTTTAGAGTCAAAATCTGCACTAAAACATAACATAAAGCTTAAAAAATTATGATTTAATTAATTTCTCATTAACTGGTTACATGGTTGTTAGTCAGTTTTCCAAAAAGAATTATTTTTCAAGTTTACATTTTTCAAGAGTTGCTTTATCAAGCTCTACTACTTCATCTACTACTCTTCGTAAATCTCTATGGATCGCATCGATTGGAAAAGTAATAAGAGAAGTGACAATCCCTGCATCTTTAGCTTTCTGTACTGCATAAACAAAATCACCATCAGCAGCAATTAGAATAGCTTTATCAATCAGTTTATTGGCACTCATCTGAACCATATCTACTCCTAACCGCATATCTACTCCCTTCTGCTTCCATCTATCACCAATTTTTTCTAATCTGCCTAGCTTTATGTCAAATCTGGGGAATTTGTCTAGTGCACTATGGAAAGTTTCTGTTATTAGGTCTAACTCCTTTAATTCTTTTGTAACTAAATCTCCGGGATGTGCTCTAGCAGCGTAATAATATGTTCTAACTCTATAATCCCCTTTAGTGAGTTCATCACTTAATTTATGATAATCAAGTTTTATTTTATTGTCTTCTTCTGTTTTTTTGAGATGCCATCCATCAATGAATATAGCTACTTTCATACTCTCACTAGTTTAAAACATCACTAAACTAGGAATTAAGAATTTTCTGGGTATGAGTTATCCTCAACACAAAAACAGTAAACAAAAATTATAGCATCAGAATAAGAAGTTAATTAATCATGTTGACAATTCCAAATTCAAAACTTGCAGAAGGAATAGAACTCTGTAAAAAACAGTCTAAGATGTTGTTAGATTCTAGTAATATATTATACGAGAAAAGAAAATACGTGACATCTATTGGCTTGTCTATTCTAGCAAAGGAAGAATTAACAAAAATTAGAATTTTTAACCGAATGCAAATCCGTAATCTGCCAATAGAACACAACTTATGGAAAATACTTAATGATCATAGAGTAAAACTAGGACTTCCTTATTATTTATCATACTTGAGTTTGAGAAGAAGGTCTCCCCTAGATATTGTAAAAATTAGAAACATGTACCTCAAAGAAGGTATTGATCCAAAAATGAATGCAGTGGATTTAGTAAAGCCTCTCAATGTAAAAGGATTGAAACTTTTAGAATCTTTGGATTTGCTAAAACAAGATTGCCACTTTCTAAACTGGATTGATAATGACTGGTTTTCAATATTAGGAAATTATGATGAAAACACCCAAAAAGCAATAGCGCATATACTTTACACTGAATACTTTACAGACTATCTTGGAATCTTACTAGGTCTAAAGTACAAGAGTGGTGATAAATTTGAAATTCCTCATACAATTACTGGAAACAAGTTCAGAAAAGTAATCAAATACATGGAATCAAAAGATTTTATCAAAATGCAAACATTAGCATATCAAGTAATTTTACGTGACTATGAGAAAAGATACCAAGAAATTCTAAATGGATTCAGTAAGAGAAAAAAGAAAAAAGTCAGTATCCCTATTTAAGATTGAATTAAGAATTTTTAGATAAGAATGGCTCGAATTCAAATAGTTTTGTACCCTCATAGGGAATTAGTAAATTAGTTTCAAACCCTACTAGATGCAAATCTTAACAGATTCGTATTTAGTATAATCTTAGGATGAAGATTGTAAATTTTTACTGTTTTTAGTTGTTGCAATTTGTTACAATTAGCTACAAAAGCTAGCTTACCTTTTTTTGTCATGCGTGGATTAGTTGTCACAAACTGTCCTGTTACGCATGAAATAGCTACGGATACAAACTGAAACAATTAGTGGTGCGTCTCTTCGCCTTTTTATGTAATTTTCCTGCGACATTTGTCGCAACAGATAACAATAAACTGCGACAAATTGTGGTGTGTGGTGAAATTGTATATTTCTGGGTAATCTTACTAGGATTATACAGTAGATAGATTCCCACTAAAATCATTCAAAGAACTTTAACTTGTCAGTAGTTGGTCAAGAACTTGCTGAAATGAAGAATAAGGCTGAGCCCCTGAAACCATACCATAACCAATTTTTTAATTTCCTATAAAAAATCCCGGTGTGCCAGTTACACCATAAGATACACCCTCATTCAAGTCGTTTTGAACCTCCTCCAAATAC
>JBOGRE010000105.1:0-4486 GCA_050749345.1 Nitrosarchaeum sp.
TTCCAATTCTAGATGATATCAAATTAATCTATTATTGCGCCTTTGCAAAATTACCCGGAATGTGGGTTGCCAGCTCCCTGAGAAGAAATATGCAAGAACACCTTGTTGGCAAAAAAGCAATTGGCAAAACCAGTCTTGTATATAGTAGACAACAGCACATCGTTGAAAGCTGTTTAAGAATCATAATTGGGCAACAGTTTGAAAAACTTCTTGGTCGTTGCAATTATTCCATGACTTATTATTATCAGCATGATAACAATTACCTACTAAGGCTTTCAATACCAATTAATCAGACAGACTTTATGTTAATTTTTAATGTAGACAAGGTGTTTCTTGAAGATTTTGATATTCCCTTTTCTGATGGTTATTGGAAAATTATGAGGAAATCTGTGGATCTGGACAATCTGAGGGAATCTGTGAAGGACGAATTGAAATCTTGTATGGATAAATCAGGGAAATCTATGAAACAAGATGAATTGGAGCATCGCATTGACTCTGAATTGAAGGGAAGTATGAGGCTGGATGAATTGAAAAAATGTAAGAACATAGATGAACTGAAAAAATTGTGCAGCGATGCATTACAATCTAGGCAAAATCAATCAGAAAAAGTTGGCGCCATGCATCCGCTTTTTGATACGCCTCCCACGCCATTTTTGAGCACTTTTCTAAAAAGCTGTTTTTGCACAAGTGAAATAATACGAACTGCTACGATAGGAACAATAGACAGCGGTGTCATATTTGGGTATTATAATAAAAAAAACCTAAAACCATTATTTGCTAAACATGATATCTATGAATACTTTGTCGAATGTGCATCAAGAATAAAAATGAGACATGGTGTAGAGCAGTTCTTCGGCAGTGTTAATTTCGTCTTGACTGTTTATGACAATATGGCAGTAATGTCCATTCCTATTGAAATCACAAAAGACAAATTGCAAGATGAGCCCGAAGGCAGATTTTTACTTTTATTAACTTTAGAAACTAAAGTAGAAGACAGGTATGGCAAAACCATACAAAATAAGGAAGAAATTTACTTTCCATCAGGCATGGACAAGATTTTCGGCTTTATTAAAGGCCAGAATCTGGGCTATCTAACAACTGGCCTGTAAATTCGTGAAACTCCAAAATCTCGCTGGGGGAGTATTTTATTATGTTCATAACCAGCATGAAAACCTATCCAAATTAAAAGAAAACATTAAGAGAATTGATTTGATAACCATGTCATGGATGATCTGGTTTCTTTTTTCAATAAAAAAGCAGATGAACTAAAGAAGGCAAAAAAGTTTGAAGAGGCACTCAAGTTTATTGACGAAGCAAATAAAGTCAAGGAGGAAGAGAACTCTCCCGACTTTTGGTATAGGAGAGGAATTCGTCTCTGTGAATTTGGTGAATATGAAAAGGCGCTGGATTGTTTTGATAAGGACCTAGACTTGCATCAGAAAAGCTATGAAACATTTTTCACAAAAGCAAAGACCCTATTTCAATTAAAAAAATACGCTGAGTCTGTCGAGTGTTTCAACAAGGCAGCCGAAGAATATCACAGACAATACTTGCAATACAGCAAAAAAGCAGAACACATGAAAAAAGCACACAAATACGAAAAATCACTCATTTACGCGGATCTGGTATCTGACGAAAAACCATTGGACGAAAACTTTTGGCATTATAAGGGAGTAGCCTTGCTCAAGTTACAAAAATATGAAATGGCTCATTCTTGTTTTACAAAAGCCTTGGAAATAAAAAATGATGACCACCGAGTCCTTTATGATCTTGCAAAGTGTGAACTACTTACAGGAAATGAACAAAAAAGCTTGGATATTTTAGAAAAAACTTGTCAACTAGAGCCGGCCAACAAAGAAAAACTAAGAGTTGATAATGATTTTTCTTTATTATCAGAAAACAGACAATTCCGAACAATTTTGGGATTGTAATAAAGTCATTTCAGTTAAAACAAAAATTACGACCACTCTAAACGAATCATGTCTTTTGAGTTGATGCCGTCAGTTTTTTGCCATTGAATGGTAGTCGATATGCCTTTTGTGACTCTTTTTGATTCTTCAATGAGATTTTTGCTATCATTTTTAGAATCAATGTGATAGAATTTTGGTGTAATTTTGGATGCATCACTTGTGATGATGAAATTTAGTTCAAAGTTTGAGGTGGCACTTAAAAATAGATTTTCAAAATAATTGTTTGATTCTTGGACTTCATAGTAAACTTTGATCATTCTGCTCGAATCGCCATTAAAAACAGGACGGCTTAATTTTACCATCACCTCTTTTGAAAATGGCGACAGCGATAAAATCTTGTATATCTTTAATTCCTCATTTCCATCAAAAATCTTGGGATTAAGATCTTGGAATTCCTTTTCAGTGTTTGTTGTTATTCCAACATTGATATCATAGATGGGCTCGATTAAATTGTTAACAAAATAATAAATTCTTTCATGCTTAGCTAGGCCCGTTTTTAACTCCTTTACCATTATGTTGAAGATTATCTTTTCGCATTCGGTATTTTTTTCTATGGTGCTTGCAGTTTTACTTTTTTCATTGATTTTTTTGGGAGGATTCCGGTTTCCAAAATTTTGACCATATGCGGTGTAAACAAGAATCTCTTCATTATGTTTTATTTTATAATCATGAATTGGATGAAGAATCTGACTGTATTCCTCAGAGATCTCTATGAGATCCTCTGCCATAGACGCTGTTAACAAAATGTGATCATCGTCTCCCAGATCCATGACGCGTTTTGCGAGAATAATTCCAGGGCCCCACAAGTTAACGTTGCCAAAAATGTCTTTGATTACAAAAATATTCCCAACATTACATCCTATTCGAGTTACAATCTTTTCAGTACTTGAGACTCGCAGATTGTAATTTCTGAGTTTCTCATGTATCTCTATTGCCATCTTGATTGGTTGTTCTAAACCATCCTTAAATCCAATCTGCATGCCGTCGCCAGTTGGTAAAATGAATAGATCCTCGCTTGGTGTAGAAAGAAAGGCGTTGCAGCTGTAAATGCATTCATTTAGAACTTGGATCTTTGTTCTTTGGGTTTCTGTTGAAAGAATTGGGTCTGATAAACCAACAATATCAATAAAGAAAAATGACGCATGGATCAGATCATCTGGAATTTGTTTCCTCATTACAATACATTACACCTCTCTGATAATTTTTAATGTTATGATCTGAATAGATTATGAAATTATATCAAACAATTTTTGTGTGCTTGTATAACCCATAAGTCAAAATTGAAAAGGTTAGCAGGTAGAAAGTCGTTGATAGTGAGTAAATCTGGTAATTTTCATTGAATTGTTCTACTTGATAATATAGGTAATCGCCTATAGTTGAGAAAAATAACCCCAATAACAACAATGTCCATGCTGGTGCCAATGCGCTAGCCTTGAAAACCCTTGCCCCCCAAAACACCAAGCCCAAAGTCACTGATGCGCCGACTGCATTTAGTGCGCCAAATCCGCTTTCAAAGTTAATTGCCTCAAGCCCACTTATATCAGCGTTAACTGCATCAAATTGTAGAAAATATATTATGGCCCCTATGATCGGTACTCCAAATAAGAAAAATTTTGTTTCGGCACTCTTTTTCAATTTTTTTAACTTGTTTTTCTCAAACCAATTTGTGTTCAGATATAGGTGGAGTGCCATACCGGGGTATATGCCTAGATAAACAAAATCAGCGGGTTTTAGAATAAAAGAACGATCCTCGCCTGGGATATAGGGAATTCTGATGGGGGTTAATTCTTCAACATAAGCATCATAAAAAAAAAGATTATCTCCAATAAACCAGAAACAAAATCCTATCCCCAAACAAAAGTATGCCTTTGTAAACATTGCAGAACCGACGTATCTTTTTGCGACAACAAACGATGCAAAGGCCGTAATCGCAGAACCTGACATATACATTAAGGTGGCCATATCATAACCTGAATCGTCGCCGACTGGGATTATTATTATCTGCCAAAGTGTCGGATTTACTATACTTTCATTAATGGAAATCTGAAATCCAACAATTGCGGCAAAAATCAATCCTAAAACAAGAAAGTGCTTAAATTTGGTTCGTGGTTCTTGCGTTGACATTGTTATTCTTGTATGATGTTTATTTATTAGGCTTTAGTTAGTATCAAACTTAATAATTGTTAAATGGTGCGATTAAAGAATTGTACAACGTTTTTCTAGTTGAGAAATTTTGTTGAAATAACATAGGATGATTTGAAAGTCATTTAAAATGAATTACAGAAGACTATGAGATTTGTAGTTAAATCTGGATGGAGGAAAAAGGAAGAGATAAACTCATCAGAAAGGAGATCTAGAAAAAATCTAACTTAGCTTCATTTTATAACTTTACGGCGAAATTTTTCTTCTAGTTTATTGCTACAGTCTTCTCTATTTTCATTGTCTATTATGTGTTTTACCAAATCAGATAATGTTGTGAATTTCTTACCACAGCCACCACATGGATGATCTTCTTT
>JBOGRE010000106.1:0-4104 GCA_050749345.1 Nitrosarchaeum sp.
TACCTGGCTTTGATTATGTGGATATAACTATTTTTTACATGTTCTGTTTGAGATTGGTTCTGACCCCTGTTCAAAAAACTCACGGTATGATCTCATTTCAGATTTTGTTAATTTCATAATTACTACATACAAAAAAATTATCCCCAAACAACTCAAATAACGCCGAACATCTTTAGAATGACTCTATTGTCTCAAAACAAATAATATTTCAGACTAAACTTTAAACTCTAAATTATTTATCTTATCTTGAGACTAAAATGGAAAATCTCGGTACATCATTTGGATTGACTGAATGTGAATTATCTGATTTAATTCAACATGATGGCAATCTCATGATCTATGATTTGAGAAAAAAGGAAGAATTTGCCAAAGGTCATATTAAAAAATCCATTATAATGCAATATAATAAAGAAAACCTAATTGATGTGCCAAAACTCTCAAAGATAGTTTTGATAAGCAAAGATGAGGAACAATCAAAAAATATGGCTAATGTCTTACGTTCTCATGGTATTGATGCGTTATATCTAATTGGAGGAATAAAAAACTGGTCCAAGGGACTTTATTACACAAATATTTCTTATGTGGGAACAGGATATAACACAAAATGAATATTATTGATTTACATGATCCTCAAAGAATAAACCGTAAACCTGATAGTGTTGAGGTATTGCTTTCTTCAGGTAATTTTGTAGACCAGGGATTTTCCATACATAAGGTTGAGCTTCGTCTGTATTTAGAAAAAATAGACAAGAAATTGGGACCTTATTCACTAATTACATCATTTGTTGAAACTGATAAGGGCTCAGTAGAGATGATTTATGATGAAGGTTTTCGTGGAGAAGATTCACTTAATCGCACGGTTCAGTTTGTCACATCGAATTTAGGTATATCTGGATTAATTTTACGATCAATCATTACACTACGAGACAGGATTGAAACACAAAAGGTCTAATTCATTACTTTCATCAAATATAATCAGATTCATGCCTGTATGTTGTCTTCCTATTTTAACAAAGTAAATAACATGTAATTCTTTATTTGCAAACGCGGTATTTTGCTAAACAATTCAAAAAGTAAACTTTTCAATCATATTTTATTATGATCCCGAATTAAATTCATCTTGTTTTTAAGAATGTCATGAAAGGCGATGTTTTACTACAAAATATCAAGGTCAGTGGATTGGTTCCAGTGACTGCAGGAAAAAAAGCTAAAGAAATTAAACTATTGATTCGTGAAGCTATTCTTACCAAACTAGGAAAGAATGTTGATAATGTAAGAAAAAGATGCTCTGAAAAACCGCTATCAATTAGCATTACCTTTTTCCTCCACAAGACAACACATACCAAAAAAGATCTAGATGGCCTTTCAAACAATGTCATTAAAATTCTTGGTGAAGAAATGTCATCAAAAAAAGATGCCCTAAAAGGCTTGGCCATTGTGACTAATACTAATCTTATTCACAGAATTATATTGGAAAAAAGCATAGTTAAAAAAGATACAAAAGAAGAATTTTCTTTTTCCATATATGAATGGGATTAACGACAAAATCTTAGATGCGTCTGATTTCTATACTTGCCACGAGTATTTTTTTCACAGTTAAAAACTTCAAAATTAGGCACAATTTAAGCTATTTTCTATTACGCTGTAGTATGCTTCAGCCAAAGATTTAATTCAATTTTATGTATTTACACATAACATTCAAGACCTTATTAGACATTAAGATCGATTTTGAGTGTGAAAAAGAACAATGAGCCCAAGGAAATTAACGAAACAAGTTTTTCCAAAGTTCGTAACATTGAAAATTATCTTGATAAAATAAGACTAAAATCAAAAGGAACCGTCAAAAATACAGATGCATACTTAAAAAAATTAGACAGCTATCTCAAAGATACTTACAACAAATCAAACGTAACAATCTTTGATGAAATACTTGCAATGCCAAGCCATAAACAAGAAAGAACCCTATATGACATTCTCCAAGATTTTGTAAATTATCTTGACAGTAACAATATTGGATCAGGGTATGTACGAAATGTACTCTATTCTGTTAAGGGCTATCTTCGATTTTATGGATTCAAGATAACAAGTGAGGATCTTAAAGACAATGTCACATTACCTAGAGTAGTTGAAGAAGAAAGAGAACCATTAACGCGGGAACAACTACAATTAATTGTAAATAATCAAACGGGATTAAGACGTGTACTTTACCTTTTCATGTCATCAAGTGGCATGCGACCTAGCGAAGCTTTGCAGATAAGAAAACGTGATTTGGAATTAGACAAATATGATCGAATTATGATCAAAATTCCTGCAAAAATAACCAAGACCAAAAAATCTCGAATTACATTTATCTCAAAAGAAACTGAAAAAGAGTTGTTACCGTTTCTTAGGAAAATAAATGATGATTCCTACATCTTTAATCAATCAAACAGAACAATGGAGCAGGCCAGACTAAATGAATTGCAAATCTTTGGAAGATTGCGAGTAAAAATTGGACTGACTCAAAAATATGAATCAGGTATCCATAACGTATCCCTTGGTGACTCGTTAAGATCATGGTTTGTAACAAAGTGCAATCGAATTGATTATGGGGTTGGTCATGCACTAGCTGGGCACGATCAGTATATGAAAAGATATGATAGATTGACAGTCGAAGATAAGATAGAACTTTACATAAAAGCGGAAAAATTGCTTCAAGTTTTTGAATATGTTGATGAAGACAATGAGAAAAAAATTGCTTCTTTAGAATCAAGGCTAAAGGAGTTGGAAGGCAAAGAAAAGGAAATGAATGACATCGCCCCTATGGCATCAATAATGTTATGTGCTATGAAAAATGATCCTGAGTTTACAAAAATGGTGAATGATATTGCTGTGAAAAATGGAGTCGCCAAAAAAGCCTGAGAAAGAGACATTCTAAGATAAAGATTCACAAAATTGAGCATTATCAAAAAAGAGACTAGTATGTGGAAATTTTGGTACAGATAAAAGAAACAAGGTCATATACAATTTTTCTGGAATCACTAAAGACAGATTCCACCAAAAACAATTACATTTACTTTCTTAACAAATATCTAGACTATACAAAGAAGCAAACCCATGATGAACTACTCAAAGAAACACCTGAGAAAATCCAACAATCAATAGATGATTATGTAGTGAGTATGAAATACAGCAAGTCAAAATCCACAATCAAATTATACATTTATGCAATCTCTCACTTTTTTGCCATAAACGGAGTGACCCTAAATGATGAGATGATCCAGAAACTATTGCCTGATGAGAATTCAAAGAAGGAACAGACCTATTCTACAAATGACGTTAAAAAAATCCTTGAAGCCATAGATATATCAAAAATCAAGCGTCACACAAAATGGTATTTCAGAAAGCCAAGAGCCAGAGCCTTGATTCACTTTTTTGCTTCAAGTGGAGTGAGACTAGGAAGCATACCCTATATGAAATTCGGAGATATTGAAAAAATCGGACAATGCTACTGCGTCAGAGTTTATGCAAATACCAGACATGAATATCTAACATTCCTAACTCCAGAAGCTAGCAAATCACTAAATGAATACTTGGCTACAAGAACCAATTTGACTATTAATTCCAGTTTGTTTGATATGAAATATGATGCAATAAGACGTTTGATTAGCAGATTGGTAGTCAAAGCTAACGTAACATCCACTTTTCCAGTCACTCAAGATAGAACATGGAATAAAACAAAACAAGATTGGTGTGGTACATCTACAAGATTGTTCCTGGATGTTCCAATGGTTCATGGGTTTAGAAGTAGGTGGAATACTATCATGAAGAATAACAATGATATCAACAAGAGTATGATTGAAGTCATGATGGGACACACTCCAGAGATAAAGCTCGATGCTAATTACTACAGACCAACAAAAGAAAATTTATTTCTAGAATTTCAAAAAGGAATTGACGCACTAACCATTTATCGTGAGATTTGAGGGTTTAGCAGAGTAGAGAATTTGAGAAAAATTTCTAATTAAGATATAATTAAAGGTGGGATTCTAGGAACAAAAAAATCTCGGACAATCTTTTTGACCCAATGTTATTTCTCTCTATTTACGCATGATTCATGTCCCA
>JBOGRE010000107.1:0-3956 GCA_050749345.1 Nitrosarchaeum sp.
GATATTCTACTTCCGACAAGCTTTTAGAAACAGCAATCAATCATGCCAAAACTTCACTTGGAGCTGAGGCGATGCTTATCAAGCTAAACAAGCTCAAATTCCGTAGCTGTGAAGGGTACTATTCAAAGAGTGCACATGCTTGTACGTGGCCCTGTTCTATTACCCAAATGGATGCAGCTGATCAGATGGATAAAATTTATGAAGCACTAGTTCACTGGGCTGATGTTATACTTGTTGCTACTCCAATACGATGGGGTGCAGCAAGCTCACTTTACTATAAAATGATAGAGCGCATGAACTGTATTCAGAATCAGATCACAATTGCAAACAAAGTTCTCATCCAAAACAAGGTTGCGGCATTTATCATAACTGGAGGACAGGATAATGTACAGGCAGTAGCAGGTCAGATGTTTGCATTCTTTTCTGAGCTTGGATTTGTATTTCCCCCATTTCCTTTTATCGCTCATTCACGTGGCTGGGCTGCAGAAGATATGGAAAATAACATCAAGTATGTAGCAAACAGCAATGATCTAAAAGACGGGGCAAAAGAACTTGCACGGCGGGCAGTAGAGATGGCTGAGACTCTACTTGTAAGACACATCTCAAAAGAGAAAATTGAGAGAGGGGGCAGAAAGGCACACCCTCTACATTTTGACATTAATGAAATTTGATTAAAACATGTATACCATCAGGATCAGAAACCAAGATCGCATTACTGTCTCGTTGTAGAATACGATCTTCAAATTCTTGCGCCAGAATTTCTATGAAAGAACAGTCTGGTATTCTAATCATCAAAAAATCTAGCCCAGATTCGTCTTTCACATGCATCTTTCCATCTAAACTGTGCCAAATGTTCATCCCGATGTGATGATGATATCCTCCTGCTGAAAGAAAACAGGCCCCCATTGCACTCATGTCAGCTGTTACATCAAAGCCTAACTTTTGGTAAAATCTTAATGATCTTTCAAGATTTGTAACTCTTAGGTGCATGTGTCCTATTTTTGCTCCATTTGGAAATGTAATGTTTTTTCCTTCATATGTGCCCAACTCTGCCAAGAGCGATTTCAAATCAAGAGGTATGGTATCCATAACAATGTGTCCTTTTGTATCATACTTCCATTCATTTCTTGGTTTATCTCGGTAAATCTCAATGCCATTGCGTTCTGGATCATGCAAGTATAATGACTCACTTACCAGATGATCAGCAAATCCATCAAAACGTGTCTTGGAATTATCAATTGATGAATAAGCAGACGCAAGACTCTTTCTATCAGGTACAAGTATCGCAAAGTGATAGAGTCCAGCAAAATTATGAGTAGTTTCTTTTGCATTAGGATCATGTTTTAGAATCAAGAGGGGCTCTCTGCAATCTTTGAATTTTCCTTTGAAGCCAAGCTCGATTGTTTCCAGATCATCATCGGCTCTATATCTATGATTCACTTGTAAATTCAATTCTTTTTCATAAAATGACATCTGTCTTTGAAGATCTTTAATTCGTAATGTAGGAGGCCCGATCATCATGTTTGCTGGCATTTTGATGTTAACCAACCCAAGCACCTTTTAATTTTTTTAATCTCCTCTGTTCAGATCTTTGCAAGTGCATTCTGTGCATCTTTTTCTCCGTTTTGGATAAGTTGTTTTATTGTAGTACTTGAGAAATCAGCATCCTCTAAAAGAAAATGAATGTCTTCTTGTCGTTCTATACGAATTATTTTTTTTATTACCGCGCCGCGTTCAACAGCAAGTTTATGATATTTTGGCTCTATCTTCTTGAATCGTTCTTTACTCTTTTCATCAAGCGTTTCGGCATCAAAGTTCTCCATTATGATGTCATGCATCTCCTTTAACATTTCCAAATAACTTGAGATGGCTTTGGACATTCTAACTGTGTGATCTGTCTTGTCAGTATGCATTATATCTCTGGCCCTGTGCCAAGCTTCAACCATATTTTTTGGGATTTCTTCTTGGTTGTGTGGAAACAGATTCACTATGAAGACCCTCTTATCAAATTTTGGTGAAGCATCTATCACCTCGGTTAGTGGAGTGTTACTTAGCAAAGTTCCGTCCCACAGATATTTGTCATCTATTTTTGTCCACGATATGCCATAGAAAGGGTAGCCAGCACTTGCAAGAATATGTTCTGGACCAATCTCGTCATGTTTGCTATCAAATACTGAGGATTTCCCACTCTGGATATCTGTAGACGTTACAATTAGTCTGGGTCGGTCTGGATTTTTTAGCTTAGTAAAATCAACATATTCTTTTAGTGTATTTTTTAATGGTGTGATATCATAAAGGTAGGGATAATTATATAGAAAATTAAATGCGTTTTGAGTGAACCATATTGGTTGAAAGACTTTTGAATTTCCCAACATCGCGGAATACATTGATGATGAAAACGCCCTCACTTTATCATCTAAAAAAGATGGTGTGACAGTTTCTGCTAAAGTTAGCCAAAAATCTTCTAAATCTTTAGATGGTTCATCATTTTTGCTACCAGCTATGATTGCAGCATTAATGCCCCCAATCGAAGTTCCAGCTACAATATCAAATTTTATTTTGTGTTTATGTAACATTTTGTATACTCCACATTCGTATGCTCCTAAAGAGCCTCCCCCCTGTAGCACAAGTACAGTTTCAAATTCCTGTTTTTGGTTTTTATCTGTTGAATTCATTCCAATAAAATTGCACTAGAACACATTTAAAGGATTGATTATTTTCAAACATCTTACAAATCAAAACAGTATTTAGACGATTAATCTACTAACGATTTATGAAAGTAAAGACGGTCAATCCTACAACAGAAGAAATCATTGCTGAATATGACATTATTGGTAAAGAAAAGATTCTTGATGCGGTAAAAAAATCAAGAACTGCGTTTAATGAATGGAAAAAAGATATTAAAAAAAGATCAGTGTTCACCCATGCTTTGGCAGATGAACTAAGAAAAAACAAAATTGAACTTGCTCGTATGGCAACCAAAGAGATGGGAAAGCCCATAAAGGAATCGCTTTCCGAAGTAGAAAAATGCGCTTGGGCTATGGAATTTTATGGAGATAATGCAGACATTTTCTTACATGATGAATCTGTTAATACTGATGCCAGAAAGAGTGTAATTTCATTTGAACCTCTTGGCATCATAGGTAGCATAATGCCATGGAATTTCCCTTATTGGCAAGCATTAAGATTTGCAGCACCATCATTAATGGCAGGAAATACTATCGTTTTAAAACCTGCCAGTGCCACGATGCAGTGTGGAATTGAAATAGAAAATACTTTTAGAAAAGCTGGTTTTCCTGAAGGTGTATTTCAGACGCTTATTGGTGATTCCAGTATAGCAGAAATACTAATAGATTCTGACATCAATGCAGTCACATTTACAGGGAGTACTTCGGTAGGAGCCAAGGTTGCGCAGAGAGCAACATCTCAGTTAAAAAAATGTGTACTTGAACTTGGAGGGAGCGATCCTTTCATAGTGTGTGATGATGCTGATGTCGAAAAGGCCTCCAGTGGAGCAGTAAAGGGTCGTTTTATTAATTGTGGACAGAGCTGTATTGCATCGAAACGATTCTTTGTAACCAAAAACATTGCAAAGGAGTTTATAGAAAAATTTGTTCAAAAGACTGAAGATCTTAGAGTCGGAGATCCTTCTTTAGAAAATACCGACATAGGTCCTTTGGTTAACATTAGTGGTTTGAATAATATAGAAGAATTAGTCAATGATGCTGTAAAAAATGGAGCCGAAGTACTCACTGGCGGAAAACGAATTAAAAATAAAGGATATTTTTATAGCCCTACAATTCTTACCAAAATTTCTTCAAAAATGCGTGTAGCCGAAGAGGAGACATTTGGCCCTGTTGCACCAATTACTGTTGTTGATAATGAGATGGAAGCAATAAAAATTGCAAATAATTCTCAATTTGGTCTTGGCGCCAGCATATGGACACAAGATCTTA
>JBOGRE010000108.1:0-21754 GCA_050749345.1 Nitrosarchaeum sp.
CTGTCTATTGTGTATGTTTACGTTCGTGATATTCAACCAATTTGGGCAGTAATCACTTATGCACTATTATTTGCATCACCGATATTTTGGCATGTTTCAGAAGTAGATGGTATTCTGATATCCATACAAAGTATCAATCCGTTAGGACAGTTGATGGAGTTAATGCACAAAGTAGTAGTTTTTGGGACAGTTCCGTCTATGCTTGATTGGGTTTATACAACGTCGATTAGTTTTGGTATATTGTTTGTTGGATATGCTGTATTTCATAGACTAGAAAAAAACATTGCGGAGATAATTTAACATGGAATCTGTGGCAATAGAATTAAAGAATGTCTCTAAAACATTTGATATCAATTCACAAAAAGGAGTTTTTTCACTTTTACATAAAGCAAAATCAGAAAGAAGAACTTTAAAACGCTTAGCTGCGCTGGAAAATATTTCGTTTACTGTTCAAAAAGGAGAAACAGTTGGAGTAATGGGGCTCAATGGACAGGGAAAAACAACATTATTAAAAATAATAGCAGGCATTTACAAACCTGATTCAGGAACTGTGACTGTTCATGGCAAACTTGCACCACTGCTTCAAGTAGGAACAGGATTCAATAATGAACTAAATGCTTCTGAAAATATTATCATTTATGGAATGCTGTTAGGATTTAAAAAAAAAGAGATTCAACAAAAAATTGATAAAATAATCAGATTCGCAGAATTGGAGAAATTCAGGCATATGAAACTGAAAAATTATTCCTCAGGTATGAGAGCTAGATTAGGTTTTGCAACTGCACTAGAGATAGAACCTGATGTAATGTTAGTTGATAAAGTCCTATCTGTTGGGGATCAGGCATTTAGGGAGAAGAGCTATAATGCATTTTTGGCATTTAAAAAAAATAACAAGACAATAGTATTTACCGCTCACAGTAATACTTTGATTAGTGAATTATCTGATAGAGTAATTTTAATTGATAAGGGAAAAATAGTAAAAATTGGAAAAGCAGAAGATGTGTTACCAGTTTATAAAGAAATTGTGACTGCTCACAAAAATAAAGCGTCGAGTAGATGAATGCGATTTACTCATAAATTCAATTAATGTTATCATAAAATGAATAGATGAAAAGTTAAAAGACATAAGATATTACAGATCATATTTGAAAATTCTATGTATTGTTCAACGATACTATCCAGTAATTGGTGGTGCGGAGAACCTGATGAAGAGTATTATGGACTACCTTTCAAAGAATCATGAAGTTACCGTATACACAACAACAGCTAAAGATATAGAAGCTTTTTGGGATCCCACTGCTGAAACGATTAATGAAGAAAATTTATTAAATTATCCATTAAAACGGTTTAAAATTGCAACGCCTACTGAAATAAAATTTGATAACGATATAAATTCATTTTATATTGCATCAAGTCATCCTGGACCATTTTGTCCTGGTCTTTGGCAAGAACTAGTTTTCAAGAAAATTGATTATGATTTGATTATTGCAGCTTCCTATCCTTATGATCACATTATTCCAGCATATGTTGCTGCTAAAAAATGGAATATTCCATTAATAATATATCCAATGATTCATCAAGAATTTGTTGAGCTTTTTTTAAATTCAATAAAACTGACTATGTTAGAAAATTCCAATGCAGTAATTGTTAATACTTTATCTGAAAAAAGAATTCTAGTGGAACTTGGAATTACTGAGAACAAGATATCTCAAAACTATCCTATAACACACACTATAGAAATCAATCAATCAGATCCGGAGAGTTTTAGAAAGGAATTTTTGCCAAAACAAGATGCAAATATGGTATTATTTGCTGGTTCAAAATCCATGGTAAAGGGAATAATCCATTTAATTGAATCCATGAAGGAGGTTTGGAACAAAATTCCTAATACATATTTGGTGATGATGGGTCCATCCACTAAAGAATTTGATAACTATTTTAGAAAACTTTCCACAAAGACCAAAAGTAAAATTATAGATTTGGGAACTGCTAATGAACAAACAAAAAAAAATGCCTTTGCAGCTTGTGATGTGTTTACGCTCCCTTCAAAAAGTGAATCATTTGGAATTGTATACGTAGAAGCATGGACATTTGAGAAACCAGTAATTGGTTGTAATATAATATCAACTTGTGAAGTAATAGATGATAAAACAAATGGATTGCTAGTAGAATTTGGAAATATCAAACAACTAAGTAAATCCATAGAATTCTTACTTGAGAATCCTTCCATACGAGAAGAATATGGAAAACAAGGAAAGAAAAAAGCACTAAGTTATACATCCAAAGATAATCTAAAAAGTTTTGAAGAAAAGTGTTTTACTGTAGTAGAGTCTTTTAAGAATATGAAATCTTTATAGAATCTATTCGTATTCCAAAAACAACTTTTGCGTTTTGATTTCGAAGTACGTCAGGCTTCCAAAGCTTATCAGTTGTTATAAAAATTTTTGAAATATTATTTTTGATTTTTGAAGGATCAATAGAAATTTTTACTGTTTTTTCGGTAAGTCTCAGTATTTTAATTTCTTTGACTACATCATTTTCAAATCCAAAAATAATATTCATTTCAGGCACACTTGCAATTTGAATAGTTATGTTGTTTGTAGTGTTTTTTTTGGTTGGAAGAAAAAAGGTCGCATAACCTGTAGTCCAAAAGCTGTCAGGTTTTTCTACATAGATTGTATTAAATCCTACTTGGTTCATTCCTAATCTCTCAGAAGGGATAATATTTGTTAGAGTTTTATTTTTAAACAGAAATTTTTTTACATCAGATACAAATAGAGAATCTAGTAAATCGAAATTTTCCTTTGTTGATTCTTTGAGGAAATTATTAACTTCAATATTTTGTTCTTCTATATCATGATACACTTTTTTTAATCTTATAGCATTTTGAAAATTAAAATAATATTTTAGAAAATTTTTGCCAATAATACATTTTTCATGAAAAGATTGTTTCCGTATTAAAAAATGGTATAAAGTTTTAATCATCATTACACTAGGGTATTTTTAACTAATTTTAAAAGGCTCGTACAAATCAAAAAACTAGCTCCAAGACAACTATAATCTTCATCATAATTAGTTCAAATTTATGATTTCTATTTATATTGAGTTGTAAATTAGTAAATTTGTCAACAAGACAAGGCTTGATAATAATTAATGGAAATTCAAAAACCAATTTTCATCATTGGAGTTCCACGTACGGGAACCACATTATTATATAATATTTTATGCATGCATCAGGATTTGGCATGGTTTTCAATTGAAAACTTTTCTAGTTGGGTAAACGAAGATGAAAAGGAACTAATGAAAAATCATTTTCTTGAAATAAAGAATAATAATAAAATTCCCGTTACTGAGGAATCCATATTTGTATTTGGTGCAGATTGGAAACCCGGTATAATTCAAACTAGAGTTCACCCTGATCTAAAAAAAACTCCAATAGAAGGAGAATATTTTTGGCGGAAGCAATTTGGTGATAAATATACTAGAAACATATCTGATGAAAAAAAGCGAGAAATAATTTTAGAATTGAAAAATGTGATAAAAGAACAACAAAAATCTCGATTTTTAAGTAAGGCACCACAAAATACAATGAGATTATTTGCAATCCAAGAAATTTTTCCTGATGCAAAATTTGTTAATGTTGTACGAGATCCACGTCCCGTAGTAAGCTCAATGTTGGAACGAGTTAAAAAAGAAGGAACGTGGGACCCAGGAATAGAGATACTGGATAAGGAACGATCTAAGAAACTTGATTTGATAGGACAATTTGCTTGGAGATATAAAGAAATAACAGATGAAATTTACAAGTTTGCAAAAGAAAACAAGAGAAATTTTATCACTATAAAATACGAGGACTTGATTTCAAAATCTGAGGAAATTATCATCAAAGTATTGAAATTTTGTGAACTTGACATGCCTAAAAATTTTCATAAAATGATTCCAGAAATCCGTGAACATAAAGAGAGCTTTAAAAATAACTTGACTTCCAAACAACAAAAGATGATTTTTCGACTGGTAGAAAAATCTATGAAAAGAATGAACTATTCATACAAACAAGATTTAAGATTCTGGTTTATTCGGAAATTTATGTGATAATAAAGGTGATAATATGTTAGAACCAAAAATTATTAAACCAATTTTTATTGTTGGAGTTCCACGATCTGGAACAACTCTGGTTTACAGAATGTTATGTCTTCATTCCGATCTAGCTTGGTTTTCTCATGAAGATTTAGAATTTTTAATTCCTAAAGGAACTCAAGAGGATCTTAAAAAACGTTTTACAAAAATGAAAGAAAATAATGAAAAAATTCCCAGAAATGAAGAATCACTTTTTGTATTTGGTTTAAAACAAGGCATCCCTCTACCAGGTACATTAAAAGTTCCTATAGAAGCCGAAACATTTTGGGCAAATTGTTTTGGAAGAGAGTATATCACAGATATTTTTGAAGATAAAAAAAATCAAGTAATACATGCTATTCAAAGAATTCTTGAAAAGGAAAAAAAATCTAGATTTTTAAATAAATCTCCTCAAAATAGTATGAGAGTCTTTGCCCTAAAAAAAACCTTTCCAGATGCAAAATTTATCAACATTGCAAGAGATCCTCGTTCCGTAATTGCGTCAATGCTAACAAGGCTTGAACGTGAAGGTCATTTCAACATTGGAATTCCATTAAAAAATATAAATAATTTAAAAATTAGCTCCTTAATTCAAAAATTTCAATCAAAATCCAAAAATTATGATGCTGTAAAGAATTTTGCAAAATCATATGAAGAAATAACTGAAAGCATGTATGATTTTTTTAAATCAAATCAGGAGAATTGCATTAATATAATCTACGAGGAGTTACTTGCAAAGCCAGAAAGTGAAATTTCAAAAATATTAGAATTTTGTGAATTAGAAAAACCTTCTGACATCAGAAGACTCATTCCCATTATGCAAGAAACTCAAAACAAATGGAAAGAAAAAATTACTAGAGAAGACGAAAAAAAGATTTTTAAAATAACAAAGTCATCACTTGAAAAAATGCAATATCCTTACAAAATCTGATTAATTCATGATTTAAAAAATCTATTTAAAGTATAATGATATAAAAAATAATAATATAATTTTGACTATATTTGATGAATGTATTATCCATATTGGAACCACAAAAACTGGAACAAAAACTTTACAGGGGTTTTTAAATAAAAATAGAACAAATTTTGCTAAAGTAGGTGTTTTTTTCCCTAAAACATTTGGTGAATTAAGTCATAAAAAGTTAAGTGCTTTTGCATGTACTGATAATAAGATAGATAGTGTAAGAAAACAATTAGGTCTTATTAACAAAGAACTAATTACAGATTTTCGAAACGAACTTAGCAAATCTTTTTATGAAGAAATTAAAAACCAAAACTGTAAAAAATTATTATTAAGTGATGAACACTTCCATTCTAGATTAATAAGTAATGAAGATATTGAAAATCTAAAAAAATTTTTAGATGAGTTTTCCCATAATTATAAAATAATTGTCTACATTCGTTCACAATTAGAAATGGCAGTTAGTTATCACTCAACTTTGTGTAAAGGAGGCGGTACAAGAAAATCAATATTGCCAGAAGTTACTGAAATTGATTTATACTATAATCTTGAAAAATTACTTGATAGATGGGCTAACATTTTTGGTGCCAAAAATATAATTCCACGAATATATACAAGATCAGAATTAATAGATGGCGATATCAAAAAAGATTTTATTAATATTCTCGGTTTAAATTGGAATGATTTTGTTGACGTGAAAGATCATAATGAAAGTATAAACGTAGATGCTCAAAGATTTTTGTTAGAAATTAACAAATTTTTGCCACCTTTTATTGGTGCTAAACACAATAAAGAACGTAACGATATAGTTAAACTAGTAACACAAAATAGAACAGGAGTAGGATTATTGCCTACACGTGAAGAGGCCGAAAGATTTTTAAAAATTTTCATAGACTCAAATGAGCAATTACGAAAAAAATGGTTTCCAACACAAAAAAAATTATTTGAGATTAACCTTAGTAAATATCCAGAAAAACAAATTTCTAATACAGACTATGATTTTGCTTTCAAAATTTTTGCGGAAATTTGGGCAAAAAAAAATTCAGGATTTCTTTCATCGATTGAAGAGAATGAAAACAGAAGCTGATTCAAACCTATGAACACTAAAAAATTCTATGCCCTTACGATAAATCAAAAAAATTGAATTAATTTGCGGTATCTGATTAGGCTTTAAAGGTTAACCAGTAATATTGTTTTCCAACATTATATTCATTAATTATTTCGAAATTCATCTCTTTTGCTAGATGATGCATTTCGTCTTGAGTAAATGAAACCCCAATAACAGTAGATCCTGAACTGTCAGGGGTTCTCGAGGTAACTCCTCTGACTTGAAATTTAAAAATTCCTCCAGTTTTAAGAACTCTTTTAATTTCTTTAAGATAATTTTGTATTATAGATTTTTCTGGGATATGTTGAAAAACTACAACTGAATAGCAAAAATCAATTGAGTTGTCTTTTATCATATCTAATTCCACTCCATTATTTTCATATAATACAATATTGGAATATTTTTGAGTTTTAGTTTTACAAATTTTAAGCATTGCAGGAGAAATATCCACTCCTATAACTTTTCCAAAAATTTTACTCATTGGAATTAAAATTCTCCCTATTCCACATCCTATTTCTAGAACTTGCATTTTCTGTGGATCGCTTTTACCAAAAATTAATTTTCTACTTTCATGATCTTTGTCTCCAAGTATTTTATTAATAATATTATTTCCTTTTTTCCAATATTCATTTGGAGTTAATGTGGATTTAGTAAATTTATTAATAACACCTAATTCTCCGTCTGTTACTCTAGAATTCCAAGCTTGTTTCATCCAATCAGATGTTGTCAAATCTCCCTGATTATTTACAATATTTTTTTTATTAGGCATATGCATACATCATAATGGTCTCTTAAAAATTAATAGAAATGTTTACATCTATTATTGTATGATTAATGAAATATATGAAAATTTTATAATTGGGCAAACGTTTGATAAATTTACATGGTTTTAAAAATTATTTTTTGCATTATTATTGTATTTTTAGTTTCAACTTTAACAGTTTATTTTGTAAATGAATGGTATCAAATATCATTAAGTAAAGAAATCATGCTTAAAGAATTGGAAAAAAAATTCTATTCGCAAAAATTTAAGGTTGATGAAAAAAAAATTTTTCTATTGGGTTCTAGTCACACACTAAGGTTAACTGCAACAGATATCCAAAAAGTTCTCTCATCGAAGGATTCAACATTAAAAATCTATAATTTAGGACAAACCGGGGATTCTCCACTTAAAAGAAAAGACTCCCTCAATCAGATAGTTGCATCAAAACCTGAACTTGTTATGTATGGGATTGGATTTCGTGATTTTGAAGTTGCAGAGACAAAAATCGAATTATTTTCTACATCACCTGAAACAGTAAAAAATTATTTACCTGATCCAAAATCATTGATAACAAAAACAGTCCTGTCAAATAATCTTTTTTTGGTAGGCTCAAAATTTCAAAATCCTAAATTAACATCATTAGATTTAATAAATAATATTTTTTTTAAGTATGAAACTAAGGTAATTAATCCATATACCGTTTATCCCTTTTCAAATGAACAGAAAGATAAGAATATCATGACTGAAGAGGAAATTACAACCTGGGTTAATAATAATAAAATTACATCCAAAGAAAATGTAGATAAACATATTGAATCGCTAAAAGAAATAATTAGAGCTATTAAACAAAATAATATAAAGATAGCAATTTTTACTACTCCTCACCACAGAATATTTTTAGATGCAATACCGGAAGATAGTAGAGGCCATTTTTATGCAGTGCTAGAAGAAATTTCAAAAGAATTTGATATCAACATATATTATTTGCATGACAAATATTCCGAAATAGATCTTTGGGCAGATCCTAGACATGTATCTGCTAAACATCCTAATGCAAAAATATACAACAATGATATTGCAAAGATAATTTTAGATGAGTTAGAACAATAATGCTTTTTAATACTATAGATTTTATAGTATTTTTTGTTTTTGCTTTAGCAATTTTTGCAGTTATAAAAAATAGAAAATTTCATCATTTGTTCTTACTAGCAGCAAGTTATTTTTTCTTTTATTATACTAGTAATTATCTCATCACTCTTTTGATTTTTACCACCATTTGGGATTTTTACCTGGGAAATCTCATTTACAAAGCAAAAACCCATAGTACAAAAAAGATTATTCTAATAATTAGTCTTGCAGGAAACCTAGGCCTTCTAGGCTTTTTCAAGTATGCTGACTTTGCTATATTGCAGCTTAACTTTCTCGGGCAGCAAATGGACTTAGGAACCCAGATACCATTATTGAATTTCGCACTACCGATCGGCATTTCATTTTATACATTTCACTCGATCACATACATTGTTACACTTTATAGAGGTCAGATGGAGCCTGCCAAATCATTTACAGAATATGCTATCTTTGTTGCATTTTTCCCACAGCTAGTAGCAGGTCCAATTCTGAGAGCATACCAGTTTCTTCCACAACTACGGGAAAATTTACAAAATTCTGAAACAGTGGGCAAACTTCGCCTGATTGTACTTCAGAGATCAAATCTGAAGCTTGGAGTTACAATGATGGCTTTTGGATTTTTTAAAAAAATGTTCTTTGCAGATAACATCGCGTCACTTGCCAATGATATCTTTGAATCCCCTATTGGTCATGAATCATTTACAATTATTTTAGGTGCGATTGCTTTTGGAATTCAGATTTATTGTGATTTTTCAGGATATACCGACATTGCAATAGGTGCAGCACTTGTAATGGGCTTTAAGTTGCCCATTAATTTTAACAAGCCATACTTTGCATCCTCGCCATCTGATTTTTGGAAAAGATGGCACATTTCATTATCATCATGGCTAAGAGATTATTTGTATATTCCATTAGGTGGAAATAAAAAATCACAAAAAAGAACTTATTTTAATTTAGCGATAGTAATGTTTTTGGGAGGATTATGGCATGGTGCTTCTTGGAACTTTGTCATTTGGGGGATGCTACACGGATTGTACTTGGCGATACATAAAATGATTTTAGATAAAATTCCTGTTTTAAAAAATAACACATTTTTTAGATCAAAGTTTGGATTTGTATTATCAATTTTTGTCACGCAGTACCTTGTTTTTTTGACATGGATTGCATTTAGAATACAAGACTTTGAAGATCTAATGTATTCAATGAAAAAATATGTAATCATAGATTTTCTTGTTGGAAAAACATCAGCTATAATACTCGAACACAAGTTTGAAGTATTTTTAATAGTTTTATTTATTGTGTTACATGTTGTATCATATAAAAAACAAAACCTTCCTGAAAGAATTTCCAATTATAAATTACATTACTGGGGAATTTTCTTATTAGTTATAATGCTGGGAATAATGTTTTTCTATGATGGAAATCCAGAAGATTTCATTTATTTCCAATTTTAGAAATTTTCTAGACTTAGACTTGCTAAATCGCTTCTATCTGTATCAAATTACAGACATTATTTTTTATTGATCTTGACCATATTACCCATATGAGCATGAAACTAGTCTGCATTCCTGCCTATAACGCAGAAAAGGCAATAGGTAATGTTGTAAAAAAGTGCCTAAAGTATGTAGACCAGGTTATTGTATGTGACGATGGCTCTATAGATAATACTGCAAAGGTTGCAAAAGACAGTGGCGCAAGAGTGCTTACACACCAAAAAAATCAAGGTTATGGCGCTGCACTAATTACAATGTTTGAGCAGGCAAGAAAAGATGATGTAGATATTATGATTACACTAGATGGAGACGGACAGCACGACCCGCAAGAGATTCCATTGTTTTTAAAATCACTAGAAGAAAATAATGTAGATGTTGTAATTGGCTCTAGATTCCTAAACAAAGACTCCAAGGCACCAGGGTACAGACAAAAGGGAATAAAAATTATTACAGCTACAGTAAAGCTAGGAAACAAGCTAAAGATAACAGACGCCCAGTCAGGATTTAGAGCGTACTCTAAAAAGGCAATAAATAAAATTCATCCAACAGAGACTGGCATGTCTGCATCAACTGAGATTTTACAAAAGATTTCAAATAATGACCTGACAGTGACAGAGGTGCCAATAACAGTTTTATACGAAGGCGATACATCAAAACACAATCCATTGTCTCACGGAACAAGTGTTCTTGCAAATACTCTAAAATACATCTCAGTAAAACATCCTATGCTTTTTTACGGACTGCCAGGAGTTGCGGCACTGATTGCAGGAATCATAATAGGATATAACTTTCTTGAAAATTACCTAATTAATCGAGCAATCTTTTTAGGATCATTATTTGGCTCTTTAGTTTTAATTTTAATTGGCGTGGTTCTAATTGCAACGTCAGTAATTTTGTTTTCAATGTCTGTCCTGTGGAAGGATCAAAAATAGTTTTATCACAAAAGCTCAAGCCCTAACCCAGTTCCATCTGGTCTCATGTTTTAGCGCAGTCAATGCATAGATTAGTGCCATAACAGAGTCAGGTGGATGATTGTATTGCTTTGTTGCGCGTTGCCTGCCGTCCTCCGTAACATAATCAGAAATTTCTTCCAAGTCTTTACGGGTAACTGAGGTCAGATCATTTACAAGAAAATCAACCTCTGGCATATGTTTTGAGGGAATGATTAGCTGCTGTCGAGCCTTTTTGGCATCATCTGGATAGAAAGGATTTGGTATTGACTTTTCTAGAGTGGCAATTAGAGAGTCTATGCTTGAAGTCTTGTCTATTTGGAGCCTTCCTACCTGTTCTCCGTGCTCGTCTATTGTCTTATCAAAGGACTGGAGGGGCTTTGTTTCATCTGAGATAGTTCTGCACCCAAAGAATTTTGTGTTTCCCACGCCTGAATATTTAACCCCTGTATCGTTATCATAGCCACCATCCTGGATGAGCTTTACCTGAATTTGCCCATATCCCAAGTCTCCTACTCCCACATCACAGCTGTACCTCCCAAACATATCAGCAATGTATTGTGCCTGCCTTAGCTGATTCTCCTTTGGTCTTTTTTCAATCCACGCAATCTGTATTCTGTCAGTCTCTCGCCACCATATCAGAATTGCAATGGCAGTAGAGCTAGAGTTAGAGCCTGATCCAAAGTCAACGCCCATAGCTATCTTGATCTTATTTCCAAAGATTTCTTTGAGATCAGCTACCTTTTGCGAATCAAATAATGATAGATACTGGTACGGATTCATGCACGATAAAACCATTTCAAGTGTAATTGGTCGTCGTGAGCTGTGATAAAATCCACCCAAGACGTGTGTAATATAGTCTGATGGAGACATACTCTGGCGTTGAAACTCTATTGAAAAACGACGATGAATCTTGTATTTTTCTGTTGCATCCTGTATAGTTAAGGGAATTGTTGGAACGATTGTCTGTGGAATATGATATCCATTAAAGTCGGTTACGGTAGGATTTTTTGCAATCCATCTGCCACGTAGTACATCCCTTAGATATTCATCAATTACTAAACCGCTTGCGTTAAACTCTAGCTTTTCACGCCAGTTTGGATCATAATAGTGCCACTCCATCTGGTTTGTGCTTTTCCAAAGTTTTTCGTATGGACTTCCTGCCTCACCACCTATTCCAAAAATTTTTAATTTTCCTTTTGTTGCCATCATGGTTTGGTGTACTCTGTTTAAATTCTCAAGCTCTTGGTATTGTGCCTCATCTATAAAACAAACGTGAATTGATTTTCCTTCAACGTGTTTATACTGGTCTGCATCTGTAGTAAGGTATATGGTACTTCCATTTTTAAGTGAGATTTCATGTACATTTCCCGTTTTGTTCCGTGGATAAAGTCCCAGTATAGGATTTTGTGAAAATGTTCCAGCCTGTAATTTTTGCTTTGAAAACCCAGACAAGTTTGTCTCATCAAAGGTTACATAGCATACCTGTACACATTGATTTGTAGTTGCCTCCATTGCAATAAAATCAGTACACGCAGTTGACTTGTATATCTGCCTGCCGCCCATAATCATTTGAGAGTTGGATTGGTCTTTGTAGATTGGAACCCAAAAAGGTACTGCAAGAAATGAACGGTTGATTCCCTCAACCTTTGGTCTTGCTGCTTTTATCCATTCGAATGGATCCTTTGGCAAGACAGGCAGTGGATTGCGTGAAATTCCCAGCTTTTTGAGCAGATCCTTTGCAAGTGCATCATGTGATCGTTTCCATTTTGTCGGATTGTGTGTCATTTTTATCCCCTCGTATTAGTTTTGTAGTATCGCCAGCCGTTGCTGTATTTGTAAGATTGATCTTTGCTGAAACTAAATTAGCAATGTCTTCAATAATTTTCAGCTTTAGTCTGTACAACTTTTCAGCTTGTGCTATATTGCCTGTCTTTTTTGCAACCTCGATTAAATGTTCAATATCTTTTTTATCATCATAAAGATTGTAAATCAAGTTGTCATATGTATAGAGGGTTTTTTCCTTTTCTTCTCTACATCTTTGAATAAAATCCGGAGTTTCTGATTCTATTATCTCCTCTTTGAATTTTGAAAAATATTTGGCAGTAGTTTTAATGTTGTATCCAGTTTTTTGTGAAGTAAAAGTTGCCGAATATGACTGTGCAAAAAATGGTTGCAGTGTACGTACTATCTCTAGCTCTTCTGCCTTTGTTGGTCGTCCTCGGTCAAGAGCGTGCTCTAGTGATAATATAGCGTCGATTGTTAGTGTGATACATCTTGTTTGTTGCATTGAGCATCACTTTAAGATATGTGCTCAGCATTAATATGCATTTTTTCTAAAAAAAATATTTGTAAAATATACACTTGTATTTGTGTATTTTTTCTTAGAAAAATCTTAGAAAAAATACATTTATACGAGTTAATATTTTTCTTGTAAAAATTTTTTTTCATACCATTATTTTCCATTTATTTGTATTACCAATTCATGACTAAAAGGTCTATGCGTAACTGCTATCAAAAGAATCGTACATATTTTATCAGGGTAAATACATTACAATGTTAGAAAATTGAAGTGTCCCATTATTCTATTGTGTTTTTTGGTTGCATCTTCAGCTGTTTTGCAGTCTTCAGCATACAAGGAAACGTACGAGGTGCACGAGCCAAGGTTCTTTCACACCCCTACAGTCTGTACAATAGATCCTGACCCAAAAAAGGACAAGTATCTCTCAGAGGACGATGTCAAATGGATACTCAAGGAATCTAAAGTTGCAATATCAGAGTGGGAGGTTCATCTACAAGATAAAGCAGTCTACAATAAAGAGAAGGCAAAGTGGGAGATTAATTATATTGAGATACCTCTAGCTGACCAGGAAAAATTTGATTACAAAAAATGTGATATTTTTATTAACTTTGAGGCAAAACCAAAGGACAAAAAGGATTGGTATTCAATGATTGGCGAGTCACAGTACGAGACAAACAGTACTGGTAGAACAAATATTATTGCATACTATGCAGGAATACAGTTTTGTCTTACACAAGACCCCAATTACTTTTATTACAATCCATGTTACTCTGAAAAGCCAAGAACATCCACTCAGATTGCAAATGTAATAAGGCACGAGTTTGGCCATGCACTAGGTCTTGGACATTATATCTCAGATGACAATGAAATTAACTTGAGATGGGCAAGAGGCGAAGCTACTGCCCCGTCGATTATGGCAATTTTTTCGCATGAGGTTTCTTCAGAAAATAAAATTCAAACAATTGATATAGAAAAGGTGTATTCATTATATGGAGAGCAGGGTTTTCTTAGAAATGTACCAAAACCATATATGGGTTTTGAATCATTTACCACATTAAAAGACCAACATGTCAAAGACAAGACGCAAACAAATTACGTCACAATAGTTGGCAACGTAACAAGTGAGCTGTATAGACAAGGCCAAAGCGTAGACTTTACTCTAACAAAACCAGACAAGCAGAAAGAAAAGTTCTCAACAAAAATAGACGCTGATGCTGGATTTGAAATGGTGTATCCTGTTGACATGACTACACAAGAGGGAACCTATCTACTATTTGCAAAGTATCTTAATTTTACAAGCAAAGAGATTACATTTGATGTACTTGCAAACCAAGACCAGTCATACAACTCTACTCAAAAAATTCCATCCTGGATAAAAAATAGCGCCAAGTGGTGGTCAGAAAACCAAATTGCCGACAATGATTTTGTAGAGGGCATAAAATATCTAATTAAAGAGGGAATAATCAAGATAGAGCCTATTCAAGAAACTAATGCAGAATCTGATGGCCGAAACATACCAGAGTGGATTAAAACAACTGCTGGTTGGTGGGCAAATGATCTAGTGCCTGAGGATGATTTTATTAGAGGAATGCAGTATCTTGTTCAACAAGGGATTATTTTATTTAAATGAGCTCCAAAATTCTCACTAAATCATCCCGGGTTAGACTAAGAAAATCAAATCTTCCTGAATTTAAAATCGCGCAAGAGGCAGCAATAGCAGGTGGAAAAGAGATTCTCAAAGTGTATAGGAAGAATTTTTCTTCCAAAGTAAAAAAGGACAACTCTCCCATAACCGAGGCAGACATTAACAGCAACAAAATAATTAAGAAAATTCTTTCAAAAACAGGGTATAGTATTCTCTCAGAAGAAGACAAGGATAGCAAAAAGCGTCTAAAACAAAAAAGAGTGTGGATTGTAGACCCACTTGATGGCACGACAGACTTTGTTAACAGAACAGGAGAGTTTACCGTGATGATTGCATTGGTAGAAGACAAAAAACCAATACTTGGAGTAATATACTGGCCGACTGAAAATATTTTATTTGTTGCCCAGAAGGATTATGGAGCTTGGAGATTTTCTAATCACTCCTGGAAAAGAATGCGGACAAGTAAGGTCTCTGACATGAAAAAATGCAGAGCAATTGGAAGTCGATATCACATTTCAGATGTTGAAAAAGTATTGCTTGATAAACTTTACATAAAAAAATTTACCAGTGTAGGAAGCTCATTGAAGGTTGCGCAAATTAGTTCAGGCGCTGCAGATGTGTATCTTACAACTACAAATAAAATGAAAGAGTGGGACACTTGCGCCTCCTACTGTTTAGTTTCAGAAGCGGGTGGAAAGATGACAGATATGTTAGGAAATGATGTATCATATAATAATCAAAATGTAATCCACCAAAACGGAATTCTTGTAACTAATGGGCTAGTACATGATAAAATTGTAAAAGAGTTCAAGAAATTAGATTAGTGCTTTACTTTTAAGATAGTTTTTGATGGTCAGAACACTTTCGTCAAGGGTTTGGCTCTGTGTATCAACTGTAAGGTCTGGATGTGGTGGCTCCTCATATGGATCATCTAGACCAGTAAAGTTTTTGATTTGACCAGCTCTTGCTTTTTTGTACATTCCTTTTACGTCGCGTTCCTCACATTTTTCTAAGGAACACTTTACATATACTTCTAAAAATCTAGAACCTGCATCAATTACCCTTCTGGCGTTTTCTCTATTTGCAATATATGGGCTAACTAAGGAGACGCCAGCAGGAACCTTGTGGTTTAGAAGGAGCTTTGCAAGGTGTGCAACCTTTTTGTTATGCTCGTCGCGGCCTTCTTTGGTAAAGTCTTTTGGTGAAAGCCACTCTCGTAGCTCATCTCCGTCAAGTACTGCTAGATTTGGAATGATTTCCTGAAGCTTTCTAATGATTGTAGTCTTTCCAGAGCATGGAAGGCCTGTCATCCATAGTACAAATGTCATTGTAATTTACAAATAATTATTGATTCTTAAGGATATGGTAGTTTAATCTGAATAAAATCACAAAACATTGGATAGAGATATTTTATGAAAGACGAGATAAGTTTGTTAAATTATTTAAAAGCATGAAAAACTGCTCTACCCATTTTCATTCTGTTCCCAAATGAAAGTTTAGAAGTACCTCTATTAAGATAGGCTCTGCCCATTCTCCACAGAACATCAGATTTATGGACTATCTGGATTTCTTTGAAACCCACTGTTTCTAAGAGTACTTGCACAGCTTTTGTATTTGGAAACCAGTAATTCGTATCATCTGCATAGACCTCTTTTTTATAATTAAAAGACATCATAGGAAAGTCGTTATTTCTCATATCAATTTCAGTTTCTAGAATCAGCATCTCATTTGTTATCTTAGCAACTTTTTCCAAAACGACCAATGGATCCTTCAGATGATAAAACACGCCCAAAAAAAGAACAACGTCAAATGAACCAAGTGTTGTAATTTCAGAAACATCCTTTAGATCTACGTCTTGGACTTTAGAATTTAATACCCGCTTAGCAAGAGCGAAACCATTCTTAGAACCCCACTGATTACCATTCCACATATAGGGATCGACTGCAACTACCCTTGTGGCCGCACTTTTTTCTGCCTCAAACGAAAAGAATCCATCCCACGCACCAATATCTAGAACTGTCTTTCCCTTTACATATCCTTTCATCTTTATTGTTTTTAATTTTTCAGGAGAATTATCTGCGCCTTTTGTAACGATACCATTTCCAAGATCAATTGTGTGAAACCATTTAATCTTTTCAACTTCGGTTTTCAGTTCGTCTATGTTCAAAGCGATAAACCGTTTCTTCCATTCTAGACTTTAATACATTTGTATTTGAAACTCTCTCCAAAAAATTACTCCACTTATTAGAATTGCTAAGAACCGAATTTAATATGGTTGGGTTTGACTAGAATTTTAGAACAAAGATAACTACTGCGATTTGATTTTATTTTTTAATCCATTCAGATTAAACAAAAAGTGTAAGCCCTCTACCGCATGAAAAACCCGTATACTTTTCATGTCATAATTATTGTTGCTGGTCTAGGTATATTCGAACATTATTTTTACGCGTGTTGTCAGATTCGAATTTTGTATAATTAGAAAACAAAGAAAAATTGGAATCAAGAAAATTCAAGGCAAATTGTTTAAGACTGAAAATTCTTAATTTATAGGCTAATCTAGACTACTTAATTCATATAGATTAAATACAGATAATTCCTATACCTTTAAAGTTGGGCAAAGGTCTATGGCTGGGGGTACTATTTGGTATATTATTACTATCACTAAATTCATCTCAATTCGTTTTTGCAGATGGTGATGATTCTCCACCAGAATGTGATGACTCAGATTTTAAGGATGATAACATTCCAGACGATGAGACAATGAGCATGTACGATGCAGGAGATGGTAATATCATTACAGGCATATGTATAAAATCAGGAAATGATGCTTTTGGTGATTTAAAACACAGCGGATTAATTACTACCGATGGCACTTATGGCGATGCCAATCATCCACAGGATGGTTTAGTGAGTGATGTTTGTTTTGAGGTTGAAGGTTTAGGCGAACAAAAAGTAATAGTTACTGAAGTGGGTCCTCGTGGTTGTAAAGACTTGAGCCATGTTCATTACTTTATTGAATCAGACGGAGTTCCGCCAGGCGAAATAGTGGGTGGCAAATTACTTTCAATAGATACAACTGCTCTGTTACTTGCTGGTGTTCAATCTACAACTTGGACGATTCCTGTAATGTTATCTATAGTAGGAATTGGTATGTTTGTAGTTTCTAGGAAATCTGAAAATTCTTAATACTTAAACGATAAGTGTTCTTATTTACTAAATCACTTTACAATCTAAGATTTTGCTTAGGATCATGCTTATTTACGCGATCTATTATATTATCACGGGGCATAGATATGAGAGTAGTTTTCACAATAGTAATAGGATTGTTCGTATCAATGATATTTGCTCCAATGTTGCCAGCATTTGCTGCTACAGTCTACTCTGCAGGAGTCTCACCACCTAACACTGGCGTAATAGGTGCTCATCTGGTTTCTCCAGACCCACATCCTTCTGTTGCTGGAGTTGGAGGTTCTGGATTAGACGATGCTGCAGGAAGTGCCTTGAATGGGGTCAGGACGTACATCTATGACCAAGGAGGAGCACCTGATTTAGCTGACGGGATTGCAAACAGAGGCGATACAGGATTTGCAATGATGATATGGGATATGGGAACTCCGTTTAACAGCATGCGGCTTTACACACACCAGGATCATTACGGTGGAGGACCAATTATAGATAATTTTGTAGGGCAAGATGTAATGGAGTATAGTGTTTGGGGAAGTACAGACGGAGATGACTTTGTATTACTATCTGATGTTACAGGTTTTAATCTAAATGGAGATGGTCCTGGATTGCCAACCTATACCTTTGCAGGAACTGAACCGACAATAGTTTACCGAGGAGGCAGTACAGAAATTGGAATTGCTAACGCCTATACCAGAGATTATACATTTGGCTCTTCATATCAGTATTATGGGGTAAGAGCTAGCTCAGTGTCAATTAGCATACCACAACCTGCATCAGCTACAATTGACGCAGACCCAGAGATTGATGCAGTAGTTGGATTCAATGCATGTCCACCAGGAACGGTAGGAGACTATCCTGATTGTGTACCAATTGATCATGTCGTTGGCGGTACATTTATCCCAATTGATTCAACTTCATTGTTACTTGCAGGAGCTCAAACCAGTGCATCATGGTTGATTCCTGTAGTTCTATCAATATCAGGTATTGGAGTGTTTATAGTATCTAGAAGATCTTTAAATTCTTAATTTCTAATTTTAAATAGTTACAAAAAGAGTTCTAATTTTACTATATTATCACTGTACAATCTAAGATTTTGCTTAGGATCATGTTTATAGTAAACTTTGCATATTATATATTGGGCAATTTGGGGCATAGGACTTCGCTGTGTATAGTTTTTGCTAGCGTCTTAGGTCTGCTATTTTTTCCACTTGTAGTTGGTAATTCGTTTGGTGGAGTTTCTCCAGACTTGACAATATCCAAGGTAGGGCCCCCTGGCAAAGTTGAGATGTCAGATGATAATGGTCCAGTAAAAAAGAAAACACTCAACGATGGTGATATAGTACGAATATGTAATAATCTACAAAATAACAATAATGTTGTGTTAACTGTACGTGACAAAAATGGACAGATAACTCACCAGCAAATTATTGCTCCTCATCAATGTGTGGATCTTGTTGTTGGTTCTGCCCAACTTCCTAGTGGAGCAAATTACAAAGTTAGTGGAGGCTCGTTCATTAATTTAGATGGAATTTCAGGAAATCAAGGTGAAGCTGTCTTTGAATTAGATTCTCCAGTAGGCGGCAAGTTTATTCCAATTAATACTGTTTCATTGTTACTTGCTGGCGCCCAATCATCAATGTGGCTACTTCCTTTAATGCTATCAATAATAGGAATAGGAATCTTTGTTGTTTCTAGAAAATCTAAAAACTCTTAATTTCTAAACTGTCTCTTGTTTACTTGAGGACTATCTGAGCCCTTAACTGATTCCTTTGGAGGGTTTTTGACATAAGATACCAAATCTAAAATGGACTTGTCAAATGAATACCTGATATTGTCGTCTGATGCAAGGCCAGCTAGTGCTAAAAAGCCACTAGTTTGCAAGACCATATCTATATTGACTAGCGTACCTTGATTTGCCATACCGTCAAAACCCCACGTCTCCTGTGTTGTAATTACAAGGTGAGTGTCTTTTAGATCACCTGACGTGATTTTTACAATGTTTTGATCAGTTCCTTTTGTAAGCTCCACGTCTGAAGGTACAAAAAACGCTCCAATTCCAAATACAATTTGCGCTGACTTGTCACTATATGGTTTAACAGATTTGATAGTGGCTGGGAAAATCTTTGGTAAATTTTCAAGATTAGTTAACGATTTTTCCAGCTCGTTTTTGTTAATATCAATTACCTTCTCAAAATTTAGATGTCGCTCTGCAAATACAGGGGTTGAAAAAACAATAACGACGATGGTAAATAATCCAATAGTTCCTGTAAATGCAGTTATCCTTTTTCTGCTCTCCAATGCCCAAGCAGGATCAATGGCTAATTATACATAAAGATTGTTCATAATTTTTCTGCAATTATTATCCAAATCATAACGTGATACAGAAAACAAAATCGTGCTGGTCATGCGATCCAATAGTAATGGTATATCTTTAAGTTTACAGAGTTGTTGAAATTTTCATTAGAATTAAAAATAGACTTTCTAGTCTAGACTAGATAGTACATTTAGTATCAAATGAGTACAAAAATAATTTTTGCATGTGTTATGTGAATGGTTTTTTCCACTTTGGAAGAGCAAGTGTTTCTCAAGGCCGATCAGATTTTTATAGATCGAACTTGATCGGTTATTTGGGCATTGAGAGCATTGGAAGAAGACGCAGTTAATCTAGTATTTCATATGGGGACAAGGGTAAATTGAGCTCCTGGAAACGAGGGTTTTTAGAAATAATTGGAGAGATTCTAGACAACTTGATTGAAAATCCACTCAAAAAAACCCATATTACTTTTAGATGCAATCTTGATTCTCGTGCTGTTACAAAATATCTAGCAGTAATGACGTACATTGGACTAGTTGAGCAATCAAAAGATGACCCTTCATTGTATGTTATTACACAAAAGGGAATCAATTACAGAAACCAGTTCCATTCCATTATATCTATAATGGAAAGAGATTTAGAAAGTTTCCAGATGAAAGGTTTTGCTCCAAAAGAGCTAATCGCAGACCTTAAAACAAGACAGTGAAATTAAAACCAAAGATTGCAACGATTAAACACAAACTAGTCCATAATTTTGTTTTTTAGATACCTACAAATTTTTTATTTAGAAAGGGAATCATCAAAACTATGTCCCTTGATTAAATTCATAAACAACTTTCCGTTTGTAGTTGTACTGAATGCACGGTATGGCTCTTTGATTTTTTGAGCAAAGCCCATCTCGATGAGACTGTCAAGATATTTTACAAGTTGAACATAGCTCATGTTTGATTTGTATAAAATGTGTGTAAGCCTACGAGGCTCTTGCATTATACCAAGCAAATCTGCCATAATAGCAAGCTTATCACGTCTACCAGTAGTTACTCCCAATGTCTCCAGTGCCATATGCCCAGCGTTTTATTTACGGTATGATTAAAAACGTTTAGGATGATTGGATCTAGACTAGAACGTCCATATCCCAAAGCAGGGAATCTTGAATTAATATAGCAAAGTCTAGAGGCCCATTTCCATGTTTTATACATTGAAAAAAAATGTTTTTTTAAATATAACAAAAAAGCGCGGGGGGTGGGATTTGAACCCACGAATCATTTCTGACATGGGATTAGCAATCCCACGCCCTACCAGGCTAGGCGACCCCCGCATATCGAGAGCTAAACAACATCTGTAAATAAATTGGTCTGTTACCTTATCGGTTGATAGTATTTCTATATGGTTTATCGGTTACAACAAAGTATCAGTCAAGATCTAACGTATCAAACTGGTTTAATAAAAAAACCAAAAAAATAACAACATGCCAATCAAGGCCATAAGACAAAATTACTTGCCAAATTCTGAGCAGCTACAAATGATGGAGATCTTTCGCCAGATGGTAAATCACTGTATAAGAATTGGGCTAGAAAACAACTGTTCTACACTAAAAAAACTATCATTACTATCATATCACCAACTAAAAGAATACCCTATCCAGTCAAAATACAAGTTAACTGCCATATCTCAAGCGTGTGGCAGACTATCTCTCATTAAAAGGGAAACCAAAAAGGGCAAAAAGCCAAAATCACCATTTGTACAAAAACTATTTTTGGTATCATGTTATGGGTTCAAGGTCAATGG
>JBOGRE010000109.1:0-1904 GCA_050749345.1 Nitrosarchaeum sp.
GATACATCTAGGTCATGTTGCATCAACATATCTTCCTGCTGATGTAACCACAAGATTCCTAAAACTAAAAGGAGTCGAAGCTTACTATATTTGCGCATCTGATGACTTTGGTACCCCAATTTTGATCCAATCTGAAAAAGAAGGAAAGACACCTTCTGAATATGTGGCACATTGGAATAAACGTGATCATGATGATTTTACTGCATTTGGCATTGACTTTGATTTTTTTTACAAAACAAGCTCTCCTGAAAATATTGCATTTGTTCAAGACGTATTCAAAAAACTCAATGTAGCTGGGCACATCTATGAAAAGGAAATAATTCAATTTTACTGCAGCAACGATAAAAAATTTCTACCTGATAGATATGTCAAGGGTATCTGTCCTTATTGTAATGCAGCTGACCAATATTCTGATCTTTGTGAGAGTTGTGGGAGAGTACCTGAAGAGATATTTGATCCAAAATGTTCTATTTGTGGGCAAACTCCTACTAAAGAAAAGACAACTCATTTCTTTTTTAAGCTTAAAAATTTTGGTGATTCATTATACAAATGGTTAGATGAAAATGACAATCTTCAAAAAGATGTAAAAAAATATGTTCAAAACTGGATTAAATCTGGCCTAATTGACTGGGATATTACACGTGACATCTCTTGGGGTGTTCCTGTCCCTCTTGAAAGTGCTAAAGACAAGGTGTTCTATGGTTGGTTTGATAATCACTTGGCATACATTTCTACTACAATGAAATTTCTTGACGATAAAGGCATAAACGGAAAAGAATTTTGGAATTCTGCTGATATTTATCATTTTATCGGAAAGGATATTGTTTATCACCATTATCTGTTCTTGCCTGCAATGCGTTTGGGGATAAGCAGCGAATACAAACTGCCTGATTTTATTCCAACTAGGGGGCATCTTACATTACAATCAAAGAAAATTTCAAAAAGTAGAAACTGGTACATTGGATTAAGACAATTTTTAGAATACTATCCATCTGATTATTTGAGATATTATCTGGTTGCCATTAACCCATACTCTCAAGATGACTTGAATTTTGATTGGGATGAATTTACCAATAGAATTAATTCTGAATTAATTGGCAATCTTGGAAACTTTGTTAATCGTTCATTGGGATTTACAAAAAAAGCATTTGACGGAATAATTCCAGAAACTGAAAATTATGATCAAAAAGACATTGAAGCAGAAAACAAAATAAAGAGTTTCTCTGGCGAACTAGGAATTTTGATGGAGCAAAATCATTTGGATAGGGCTCTAAAGAAAATCATGGAATTTTCGTCATTTTTTAATCAGTATTTTCAGCACAAAGAACCATGGAAGAAAGGTCCTGGAACTGCCAACTGTGTATTTTTATCTGTAAATGCAGCTCGCAGCATAGCAATAGCACTTTTTTCATTTCTTCCAGAATCATCCCAAAAGATCTGGGAGCAGCTTGGATTTTCTGGCAAAGTCAGTCAAAATAAATGGGATTCAATCTCAGATATCGCAGTAAAATCTGGACATACTCTAGGTGATCCAACTTTACTTTTTAGTAAAGTGGAAGAAGCAGACATTGCAAAATACAAAAAACAACTAGGTCCAATTCAATGACAATTATCCCGCGAATCTCCACTAGGGGATACTATGATTTGAAATATGGCAAGACAATCAAAAAAAATTCATATTTTTTATACCCGAAAAAAGATTTTAAGAAATTTATCGGCTCTAAAGAACTTGTAATTATTATTCATGGGTTGAGAAATGATAATGCAGGAGCCATTGCAAAAGTTATTTTGGCAAAAAATAGATTATCTAATTTAGGTTATCATTTTCCAATTATTGGGTTTAGCTATGACTCCAATACTACTGGTGCACATCTGCTAAAATATGCTAAACGTGCACTTTCAGC
>JBOGRE010000110.1:0-14175 GCA_050749345.1 Nitrosarchaeum sp.
CTCTGGGTCTGTACTTAATAAAAAGAGATTTTCATTAAGTTGCAAACTAATTAAAATGACTTTCTCATATTCTGTAATTGTTAATTTTTCTTTACCAAATTTGTAAGATAAGTTTTGAAGACGAGTCCATCTTTCAAATGTATAATGAATTGACATTTTCACTTCATCCGGATTGAGCAATTTTGCATCATCACGATTTTTTCCAATTACTAAATCTCCTTTAGAATCCAAAACCCCTGTAAATCTAATATGTGAATCTATTTTTAACACTTTATCGCATAATTTTTCATAATCCATGTTTCACTTGCTTTTTACTCAATTATCATATTATTATGTTTTATTTGGAATTTTTCTAATGTTTTTAATTTAATATGGTAACTTGATATTTTTAATTTTAAACTCTAAATCAAACAAAATTTGTTGTATTGAGAAAATTTTTATTGATTGAATTCTGTCAACCCACATTTTCCACATGTGTTTCTGTCTTTATGTTTAGACATGAAAACTCCTTTTCCACATCTAGAACAATTTTTTCTACCTCTTGTCAATTTATCCCCAACAATTTTAAAATATTTGTAGACGTCTGGACTGGAACCTTTTTTTCCAACAGATGCTTTTTTTGCAGCCATTATTCAGATTTCTCCGATTTTGATTCTACTGCCGCATTCTCTACTTCAGCTTGTTTGGCTTTTGATTTTTCCAATCTTTCAAATATTACTGGATTGATGTGTTTTTTTGCAAGTACTTCATCTTCATAAACATAGAAAGTTCCTGTGACAAGAGGTTTTCCCACATGTGTTTGCAACCTCATAGGAATTACTACTTTTCCGGATAGTTTGAATTCTTTTGTAATCATCTCCACTGCTTCAAGTTTTTTGAGTTTTCCTGCCAATCCTGTAAAATTACATATTAACTCTCTTCTTGATAAGAAGGTGTTATTTACATCATTTACCGTCTGAATAATTGACATGTACCCAAAATCCTTAAGATATTTCATATAAACCTTGATTGAAATTAGAGAACAAATTTATGAAATCTCAGTCAAATCACCATATGGAACGATACATGATTCATTTAAAAAATAATGGATACCACCAAGTACATTCATCTGAACTTGTTCATAGAGCAAGAGAACTTTGTTCAGACATGCATGCATCAATAAGAGTAGCTCGTGTGGCAAGTAAATTTCTGGAATTTGATGTCTCAGTTAATCCCGACAATTTGGGTATGTTAATTGAAAAATTAAGTCCAATTGGTGAATTGGACAATACAAGACATGTGGTTGAAGAAAAAATTGAAAAAGAAGCGGGGATCAAAGATGGTATTTTTTATTTTAATAACGAAAGATTTTGGGAAAGCCATGAATCTTTAGAAGGTGTTTGGAAAAAATGCTATGGCAAAGAAAAAGAACTTGTGCAAGGAATCATTCTTCTTGCCGTGGCTTTTGCTCATGGACAAAAAGATGAGAGTAATGTAGGTATTGGTATGTTGGAACGTGCATTAGAAAAATTAGGCAACTCTCCTGCAATGTATGGCAACATCGATGTTGATAGGATTAGAAATAAAATAAAAGAAATGCAAAAAAGTAAAGGCTTGACTATATTTGAGATTTAATTAAATTAAGAGCTGTTGTTACTACATCGGCTCCTTGGATTAGACCTACACTCCCTTTCTTAGCTTGTTTTTCAGTCATTCTAGTGGTTCCGTCGTTTTTTATAAAATCTCCTGACACTAAAATTGGTACAGGATCATCACTATGACCTTTGTTGATACATGGGGTTGAATGGTCCGCAGAAATAACTATGGCTACTTTACTTGAATCAATATTTGTAAGTAATGTTTTAAAAAATCTCTTGTCAATCTCTTCAATATTTTTCATTTTTCCAATAGCATCTCCGTCATGACCGAATTCATCTGGGCCTTTTAGGTGAACATAAATTGCATTTTGAGTTTCCATTGCTTTTGCAGCTATCTTTGCTTTTTCCTCATAATCAGTTAATCCCCCTGCTTCGAATGCTTTCATTTTTAGTACTTCTGAAATTCCAAGTTCTACTGGCATATCTACAATACATGAGAAGTTCATAGAATACATTTCATTGATAGGTCTCACATCTGGATATTTGTTTCCTGCATCTCTTAGTAAAATACAACTCAGGCTTTTCTTTTTAGACTTAATTCTTTTTTTGTTTATTGAACTTTCTTTCATAATTTTTAGTGATTGCTCCGTAAATTCATTAACTAATTTTGCTGTTTTCTTAGCGTTTTCTGTTTCATCCAGTGGAAGACATTTTTCAATTCGTAAAAAATCTCCCACAGCTTTTGCTATTCCCATACCTTCTACTCTAGCATATGCAGGATCTGTATTGGTAATTTGTGATGAAAGTTTTTCATCGTTTGTTCTAATTCTTACTGTGACTCTATGTCCTATTGTGGGTGATACAACTACTGATGTATTTGGAATTGAAAATTTAATTTTATTTTCAATCTCTTTTGCAATTCCATCAGCATCATTTCTTTCTATATTCCTTCCTGCTCTTCTGTCAATAATTATCCCCTCATCATTTAATGTAGCATAGTTCCCTCTTAATGCCAAGTCTCCATCTTTGAAGTCAATCCCAACCCCAATTGCTTCTATGACACCTCGACCTGCATAATCTACATGATGAAATCTATATCCTAACATATTGAAAACTGCAATGTCTGATTCTGGAGCAATCCCTTTTCCTACTGAAATCACTTCTCCAATCACTCCATTTTGTGCTAGTTTATCAAGAGTCGGTGTATTGGCAGCCTCAAGCGGTGTTTTACCATCTAAATCTGGGTGTGGAAGATCACCGACTCCATCTAGAAGAACGTAAATCATATGAATATCTGAATTATTTACGTTGTCCATGTTTGCCAACTTTTTACTGCTCTCCTTTAAAGCTTGCATCAAAATACGCGATCAAAATAAAATTATTATTTGTAACTTGGAATATTATCTGATTATTTTTACTAAGAATATTTGTATTTTTAATGAATATTGTTTTTATTAAAATAATGATTTCATTTCAACTATATTTTTTATTTTTCAGTGTAGTGGAAAACGTTTTAACATACTTAAACTGCAAGTATGAATTATGGGTGATATGCGCAAAGATTATGTTTCTGAGCGTTTTATGATCGTCTCTAAAAAAACTGACAAAGTTATTGACCCAAAAAAATCTCCATTTGCTCCTGGAAACGAATCTATGACTAATCCATCTGTTCTATCACTAGTTGCAAAAGATGGTATGCTACAACGTCTTCAGGATAGTGAGGATGAATATGTTGAAGGTTGGTCGATTAGAGTTTTTGAAAATAAGAATCCTATAGTTTCAATTGATACTGAAAATTCATACAGTGACAGGCCACATTATAGTGAGCCAGCTTACGGTTATCATTACATTGTAGTTGCCTCTCCAAAAGAAAAGGACACTTTAGCTACCATTGATACTGAGCAATGGTCAAACATACTTGTAGTTGTTCAGGATAGATTACGATGGCTCTATACTCAAAAGGGTGTAACATATGTTTCCATCTATGCAGATCAGGGTGAGTCTGCAGGCAGTCAAAATCCACATCCTCATTTGAATGTCTTGACATTTTCAACAATTCCACCGATTATTGAAGAAGAGGCAGAAGCATCTTACAAAATTCTTAATGAAAAAGGAGTATGTCCAATGTGTCAAACTGTTAATGAAGAAATGGGAGGTCCACGACAAGTTCTTCAAACCGAAGGTTTTATTGCATTTTGTCCTTGGGCACCATCATATCCCTATGAGTTTTGTATTTCTCCAAAAAAACATACTACTAGTTTTTCTAAAATCACTCAGAAAGAAATCAATGATCTATCTCTTATTTTACGATCTACACTTGGAGGATTGTCAAAAACAATTAAAGATGTTTCATACAATATGGTATTTCATTTATCTCCTGAAAAGAAGAATAGCCGACAAATTCATTGGCATATTGAAATTTATCCAATAACCAAATCTTGGTCAGGCCTTGAGCGTGGTTATGGTATTTTCCTTAATGACTTGTCTCCAGAACAAGCAGCAGAAAAGCTTGGTGCATCTTGCAGAAAAGAATTGGCCAATCTAGTTGGTATTATTTGAATAGTTTAATTATCAACTAGATTTTGTTAATACTATGTCGCTAGAAAAATGGGCTGCAATTGCAAGTGTTGGATTGTTTGCAATGTTTGCTGGAGAAATGATTACGATTTATAATTTTATGACTGATATTCCTGCCAATTTTGAATTTGGTGTTGCATTTGAACCAAATCCAAAAATTCTTCAATTCATTTCTATTGGAGTTGCACCTGCATCTATTCTGGCTGGACTTTCATTTATTCTGTCAAAACGGTATGGATCTAAACAAATTGGTTCTATCATACTTGGCGGTGGAATCATTTTGTTAATTGGAATGGCATATTGTTACACTCTTTTAGATAAACTAGTTAATTCATACGTCACAGACACTGTAGTTACTACTCCGCCCCTTTTCATGGGTATTTCTATTCCTGTAATGGTAGTTGGAATTATTCTGATAAAAACAAATAAGAAACGTCCAAAAAAAGAATATTTCTAAACATGATCAAATCTTAATGCATTTGAATTATGTTTAAAGCCTAATTTCTCATAAAATGGTTTTACATCATCTGCACAATCCAAAATAGTCTTGTAACATCCTTGCTCTTTTGCATATCTTAAAAGATACATGATAATTTTTTCTCCTATTCCTTTTCTTTGATATTCTTTGTCTACTACAACGTCTTCTATATGGCCAATCTTGCCTCCATTATGGATAAACTTGGTTTCTATTAGAAGTGTGGTTGAACCCACTATTTTTCCCTCTATTACTGCCACTGCAACAATCTGATCTGGGTTTGAATTTATTTTATCAAATATTTTTTCTGCGATTTTCTTATCCATGTTACTTGTTTGACGAAGTGAATCTAATGTCTGTAAAAATCCATTCTGAAGATCTTCTTTTTGTAATTTTCTAATTATTATGTTGCTCATTTTTTCTTATCATATGTTTCCTAGTTTTTGAAGATATTCTTGATTTGCCTTTCTGTATGATGCCTTATTTCCAATATCGATGAATCCTTTTTTGGAAACAATACTGTTAACTAGTTTTTTTTTAACCATTGCTTTTTTGATTACATCATCCATTCCATATGGTATGTTCTTTGGAATTAGATCCATTACCTCTGGCTCCATTACATAGCAACCCATATTGACATTTGCCTTGATTTCTGGTTTTTCATTCCAAGCAATTACCTTGCCTGTTTTAGTGGTTTCGATGACTCCGTATGGTAATTTTGTTTTGTATTCATACAAACTCATTGTAACAAATGATTTTTTTTGTTTATGTTGATTTATCATACTTCGTAAATTAAAATCAAATATGGAATCCCCATACATACAGACAAAAGTGTCATTGATGAATTTTTCGGCTGTTTTAAGTTGACCTGCTGTAGCCAATGGTTTGCTGGAAACTGCATACTCAATACTCACTCCAAACCGATTACCCTCTTCAAAATAATCTTCAATTGTTTTCCTTAGATAGCTGACACATAATACAATTGATTTTATGCCGTTTTTTCTTGTCCAATCAACTAGGTGCTCCAATATCGGTTTCTCTCCTAATGGTAGCATCGGCTTTGGAAGAAATGTTGTATATGGCTGTAATCTTGTTCCTAATCCTCCCGCAAGAATTATTGCTTTCACAAATTTCTATTTGATATATGACTATTTATGTTCAAGTATAGATTTCTATTCTACTTTAAAATTAAATAAACAGTTTTGAAATTTTCTCAATAATCCCAACAGGTGTTTTGCCAAAAATTATTATCATAGGTTCTTTTCCAAAATCTCCTTTATGATAAATAGCATCTGGTGGGTATTCTAAATTTTTTATAGCATGTTTTACTCCCCATACTATAGAAGATCCCTCTTTATTTTTCACATTTTTGGGTTCTGCACTTCTATCGTAGCTGGAAATAAACAATCCTGCTTTCCTTAATTTTGAAATAGTTTCTTTATTGTATTTTAAATTAATTGCTGAACATATGTCATGATATTTTTTGTTCATTGTAATTAATGCTGTCGCAACATGTTTTGATCCTCCATATGATAAATCTCCTGCTAATGTGATTGTATTTCCAGTTTTTACTATTCTACCTGAAACTCCTAGAATATCATTAATTGACTTTGGATTTTTTTTTGAAAAGACAAAATTTGTTTGACATTCAGGAATACTTTTGTAAATATTTTTGATCTTCCCAAATTTGTTGATTGCATTAGTCAGTTCTGAATAAATTTTATCTTTGCTTTCTATTTGTGTGATGGCCATCCCATATCCTATGTTCTTGGCATTTTTAATTGAATTATATGTAAATTGTTTTGAAAATTTTACTGCTTTTTTTAACGGTTTTCCACTTGCTAGCGAAAATAACAATGATGATGAATAATTACATCCGCTTCCATGATTAATTTTTGAAATTTTTTTATCTGATATTATGTACTGGTTTTCTTCTTCTAGTATGAAATCTGAAATTTGATCCTTTTTTGTCTGTAATCCCGTAATTACAATATTTTTTGCACCCATATTTTGAATTTTTTGAGCAGCTTTCTGAAGTGATTTTTTTGAGTTAATTTTAATTTTTGATAAAAATTCTGCTTCGAATTTATTTGGTGTAATGACTGTGGCCAATGGAATTAGAAATTTTTTAAAATCATTGATAGCTATTTTTTCAATAAGTAATCCACCAGTCGTGGATTTTATTATTGGATCTAGTACAATTGGAATCTTTGTATTTTTTAATTCTCTGTAAATTGTTTTTATTATTTCTGAATTGTATACCATTCCAATTTTAATTCCATCGATTTTGAAATCTGAAATTACTAAGTCTAGTTGATTTTTCAATATTTTTTGTGATACTGGTTCGATCATTCCAAAACTAGAAGTATTCTGACCTGTTATTGCAGTAACCACTGTTAATCCATGGGCATTTAGTGAATCAAATGTCTTGATATCACTCTGAATGCCCGCTCCTGATGATGGATCAGAACCTCCTATTGAAAGTAAGTTCATGCTGTCTTTTCAAAACTAGTTGTCCTAATCTATTTTTCCTTTTCATTTTGATTTTTATTTTTTCTAACTCTCTAGAACTATGTTCTTTATTTGATTTATTTCATGATTATGATAGAGCATTTATAGTTCTAACATACATTTTATTCATTAATTTGAATAAAAAGAAAATTCCACTACTAAGTGATCCTCCTGACGAACTTTTATGTACTGTGTGTTTGTTACCTATGCAATATTAAAAGAAAATAAATAATGCCTTTATTTGGCAATGCTTCAAATGTGGCAAAAAATATTTCGTCTCTAACTCTTATTAATTATAATATTTCCAAAACTTGGATCTAATCTAACTAGAACATGTGCGTGACATAAAATCTCTTATTAAAAAAATTAAATTATCCAAAATACATATCTTCAGTTTTATCTGAGATGAAATTAATCAGAGTATATGAAGCCAAATAAATTTTTCTTATGATTTTGAGCGTATAGTTACACCTATTTTAGAAAGAATATCACAAATAAATTCGAACGATTACTTTTACAATCTCCTCTGTTTTTATCATAGAATTGATGCTATTTGCTCATTTTAGACTATAAAATCGATTTATTTTATGTTTATAGTGCATGAGTTTTTTTGACGATTATGATGTTTCTTCTCATGATTGTTTAAATCATGCAAAGACATAGATTAATTCATGAGTACTCAAATGAGTGCAGCACGAAGAGGTGTTGCTACTGAAGAAATGAAAAGAGTGGCAAAAGATGAAGATGTTACATTAGAATGGTTAATTCCTAAAATTGCAAGTGGATCCATTATTATTCCTAGTAATAATGTTCGACCTCAAAAAATTCATAATGTTGGAATTGGTAAAGGTCTTAAAACAAAAGTGAATGTCAATATTGGTACTTCTACACTCAATGTAAACTTGGAGGAAGAGATTGAAAAAGCAAAGGTGGCAGTAAAATATCATGCAGATACAATTATGGATTTAAGCGATGGTGGTGATGTTAGAAAAATAAGACAAACTTTGTTAAACGTTGCACCAATCACCTTTGGAACTGTACCTATCTATGAAGCATACAATTATGGAGTGGAAGTTCATAAAAATCCCTTAAACTTAACTGAAGATGATTTTTTAAATGCATTTGAAAACAATGCTAAAGATGGTGTTGATTACACAACGATTCATTGTGGAATTACAAAAGACATTGCAAAAAGAATTCTGAAAGTCAAAAGATATGGTGGTGTTGTAAGTAAAGGCGGAACAATTACTGCTGCATGGATGTTAAAACATGATAAGGAAAATCCGTATTTGACACATTATGACTATCTTATTGAAATTGCTAAAAAATATGACGTCACATTTAGTCTAGGTGACGCATTACGACCTGGCTCTATCCTTGACTCTCATGATGAACTTCAGGTTCAAGAAATGATCAATGTGGCACAGCTAACTAAGCGTGCCCATGAACAAGATATTCAAGTAATGGTTGAAGGTCCAGGGCATGTTCCATTAAACGAAGTGGCTGCCAATGTTAGATTGGCCAAATCACTAATCGGCGATGTTCCTTACTATGTTTTAGGTCCTTTGGTAACTGATGTTGCTTCTGGACATGATCATATAGCAAGTGCAATTGGTGCTGCTGTGTCTGCAAGTGAAGGTGTAGATTTATTGTGTTATCTTACTCCATCTGAACATCTAGCATTACCAAATACTGAAGAAGTTAAGGCTGGTCTTATTGCATATAGAATTGCTGCACATGCTGCTGATTTAGTCAAGATTCGTGACAAGGCCATAAAATGGGATATGGCAATGACTGAAGCTCGTCGTACATTAGATTGGGAAAAACAAATTGCGTTATCTATTGATCCTGAAGAAGCAGCTAGAATTCATAGTCGAACTGGTCAACGTCCTGGAAATAATGTTCCATGTACAATGTGTGGTGGTGCTTGCGTCTATGTAATGTTGCCACAACAAAGAAAATATGAAAAAGAAGAAAAATTACAACAAATTTTGTAATACTTTTTCAAGACTAGGAACAGTATTGTAGTTTTTCAATTCATCTATTGTGATCCACGTATATTCTGAATTTTCCCAATTTAGTTTAATGTCTGGTTTTTTTGCTTCAAACAAAAATGGAAATATTTCCCATTCATGATTTTCATATTGTGGTGAATTCACTATTAATTTCTCTGCAGCTTTTATGAATTTAATTTTGTCTTCAGAAATACCTGTTTCCTCATAAATTTCGATTTTTGCTCTTGTTAATGGACTCTCATTTTTTTCTATAATTCCACTAATTCCTGCCCAAAGACCTTTCATGGTTTTTACTTTGTTACTTCTTTTGAGAATAAGTAATTTCTGATCATCATGAATAAAAGATGTCACAATCTTGGTTGAGCGCATTTTTTATTTTTCAATTGCATTAACCATTTTTGTCAATTTCTTATATGATTCCTCTAAATTTGTATTTGTAGCAAGTTTTTCTTGACAAGTCTTAATGTAATTTATTACTTCTTCTGTTTTTGACTCTTGTACAGCTGTGAGTAATCTGCCTATGTCCTTCCAAAGCTCTTCTGCACTTCTTCTGATTTCTGGATTTGCAATAATTGTTTCAATTAATTCTGGTGATTCTTTCATGATACTTTCAGCCAATATTTTTTGAACTCTGAAAGTTGTCCCAGACATTTTTTCTGTCAATAATATTTTTTCATCTTTTGAAATTATGTTTGCAAAAACAAGATTCATCAAATGTGTTAATCCTAAGATCACTGCAATTTTTTTATCATGTTCAATTGCATCAATAGTTACAAAATTTGCTCCATCGAATAGTTCTTTTGCAATTGCTAATTCTTTTTTTGCATCTTTTACTGGAACTGAAATTATATTTTGTCCTTTGATTGATTTTGCTCCAGGTCCAAACATGGGGTGAATGCATATCGGATTAATTTTTGCTGGCATTTTAGATAACGATGTTACTACTTTGGATTTTTCAGATGATATTTCAATTAAATATGTCCCTCTCTTCATTTCTTTTGCAATCAATCTGATTATTTCTGGAGTTCTTCTTGTAGGTGTACACAACACCACATAATCTGCTTTTAAAATTCCTCCTACTAATGAATCCGATTGAATGATTCCTTTTCCATGAATTTTATTTTCAGTATCATAACCTGTTACCTCAAAATCATTTGCTAAAAAATATTTTGCAAACCATTGTCCCATTTGACCCCCTACTCCGATTATTGTAATCTTCTTTTTCATTGCTTATCACTCATCATATTGTCCATTATATTCATTCCATCCATTAGTGTTTTTTCGTTTTGACACGCAGATATCCTGATAAAATTTTTGTAGTCTCCAAAACCTTCTCCAGGTGCTACTGCTAATCCTTTTTCTAAAAGATTATTTGCAAATTGTACTCCACTAAATCCATCTTGATTAACACGAGCAAAAATGTACATTGCACCATCCGGTACGACAAAATCTAAATTCATCTTTTTTGCCTTTTCAGTCAATACCTTTAGTCTGATTTGTACTGTATTAGTATTGTTTGATGTGTCTGCTTCTAATGCCTTCATGGCAATATACTGAATAGGCTCAGAAACATTTGTGAGACAAAGTGCTTGTAACTTTGACAATACATCTATAATTTTGGGGTTTGCAATTGCATATCCAATTCTAAATCCTGTCATTGCATGAGATTTTGAAAATGATTGAGTGATAATACTTTTGTCATAATTATAGCAAAGTATGCTTTTCCATTTCTTAAATGCATATTGAGAATAAATCTCATCGCTAAGAATGTACAGATTATTTTTTATTGCTAAATTTATGATTTCGTCCTGTAATTTTTCTGGAAGAATTTTTCCTGTTGGATTATTTGGATAGTTTAATACAATCATTTTTGTATTTACATTGATCACTTTTTCAATTTGTTCAATCGTAGGTTCCCATTTTCCTTCTAATGTGGTAGTGATAGTTCTAACTTTGATTCCAGAATTCAATGCACAATCTTTGTATGCAGGCCATGCTGGTTCTATTATGATTAATTCATCTCCTGGATTTAATAATGTAGTAATTGCGGTAAATATTGAAAATCGTGCACCAGGACTAACTATTATGTTATCTTGTGAAACATTTACACCAAACTTTTTAGATGAATATTTTGCAAGTGCGTCTCTAAATGACGGTAGACCTTTTGCTTGACCATATTTTAAAAACCCTTTGTCAAAAACTTCTTCAAGTGCTTTTCTTACAATTTGTGGTGGTAAAAAATCTGGTTCACCAACTTCCATGTGGATGATTTTCTTACCTTCCTGCTCCATTGATTTTGCTTTAAGAAAAATTGATAGATGTGTTTGTTTATTTTCTGATTGTACTTTAATTGATTCATTAAGTAAAAAATTTAAAAATTTTGTTGCGATTGATTCTTCAAAATTTAACTCATTACATAATGTGATCACTTTTGTACGTAGATTATCTTCACGTGTTTCATCTGTGATGCCTTTCCCTGTGTTTTTTTTGATTTCTCCAATTTCTTTAGAGATATCCATTCTGATTTTAAGTATCTTGATCATTTCAATAGTGATCTCATCTATTCTATTACGAAGTTGGTTAATGTCCGACATATTGTTACAATACCATCTTAATTGCTCCAGCTAAAAGAGCATGGTCTGCCAAAGTTAGAGCCACTAATGAATCTACAACCGGTGGTGCTCTTGGAACCACGCATGGATCGTGTCTCCCTGTTACCTGTAATGTTGTAATTTTTCTGGTTTTAATATCAACTGTACTTTGTTTCTGTGCTATGGATGATGCAGGTTTAAATGCAATTCTGATTGTAATTGGCATGCCATTTGATATTCCACCTAAAATTCCTCCTGAATTATTAGTTTTTGTGATTACTTTTCCTTTTTTTATGGTGTAAAGATCATTATTTTCTGAACCATACAATTTAGACCCTTCAAATCCAGACCCAAACTCTATTCCTTTTACAGATGGAATTGAAAATATTGCTTTACTTAAATCAGATTCTAATGATCCAAAAATTGGTTCTCCTATTCCAACTGGCACATTTGTAGTGATTGACTCGATTACTCCCCCAAGTGAATCTCCTTTTTTTCTTGCATCTAATATTGATTCCTTCATTTTTTTTGCTGTATTTTCTTCAGGACATCTTACTTCATTTTTATAAATTAAATTAATTTTTTTTCTATTGAATTTGTTTTCCATTTTTATTTTTCCAATTTGTGCAGTGAATGAATTTGTTTCAATACCTAGTGTAACTTTTAATAATTTCCTTGCAATTGCACCCCCCATCACATGAGTAGCCGTTAGTCTTCCGGAGAATCTGCCTCCTCCCCGATAATCATTAAAATGATTGTATTTGATCATGGCAGGATAATCTGAATGTCCTGGTCTGAGTTTCGTTTTCAAGTTTTCATAATCTGTTGATTTTTGATCACTATTCAAAACTATCATTGTGATTGGTGCTCCTGTGGTGTATCCTCTAAACACTCCTGAAATAATTTCTACAATATCACTCTCTTTACGTTGTGTAGAAATCAATGATTGACCTGGTTTTCTAAGATCTAACATTTTTTGAATTTCTGTTTCATCAATTTCTAATCCTGCTGGACAACCATCTAAAACAGCCCCTATGGATTTACCATGACTTTCACCAAAACTAGTTAACACAAGACGCTGACCAATTGAACTTCCCGGCAACATATTATGAAAGTAAATTGATGCTTATAATTCCTCATTATGTAAAGAACTAAAAAATTATCTGGATCATACTCTGTTTTTTATACTTTTTATGTATACTTAAAAATTACACTTTTTATCTAAATTAATTGTGATAATTATGAATAATTCTTAAATATAATGATAACGTGTATGTTATATGCAAAAACATGTAATTTCTAACAAATGATTCGCGCGACTCTGTGAAAAATACATGTTATCTACGCAAAGGCGTTGTGGGTGAGGAGAATGCTTTTCACTCTATACAGAGTCGCGCCTCTAATATCTTTAGATTAATTTATTAAAATCAATTTTTTATTGGATCAGAATTTTTGCACCCAATTTATTCATCTCATTTATAAAATCTGGATATGACACTGCCACTGATTCATGATCTGTTACAATACAATTACCTACATACATTCCAGATATGCAAAATGCCATGAATAATCTATGATCGTTCTCAGAATTTAATGTTGCAGCTTTTACTTCCTTTGGTGATTCTAAAATTAACCCATCTTCATTTTCTTGTACCCTAATCCCAATTTTGACTAGTTCTCTAGCTAAAATTGAAATTCTGTCTGTCTCTTTTAATCTTGCATGTTTCACATTTATAATTTCAATGGGATTCATTGTTTTTAACGCCAGAATTGCTAGTGGTGGAAGCAAGTCTGGCGAATTACTTAAATCAAATTGTCCACCTCTAAGTTTTTCTGGTGATTGAATTGTTATTTGATCTTTTTTTATTGAAACATTTACTCCCAACTGTTCTAGTATATCGATAAATACTTCATCTCCTTGAGGTAAGTTTCCCATTTTGCCATGAATTACAACATTTTCTCCAATTAATACTGATGCTGAAAGAAGTAATGCTAAACTTGAAAAATCCATTGGAACTGTAAATGTGGATGGTCTGTATACTTGAGGTGCAATACTGTATTTTTTATATGGAATTAATGTTTGTACTGTAACTCCAAAATTTCTCATTGTTGCAATAGTTGCATCAAGATATGGTTTTGAAACTAAATTTCCTTCTATGGTTAAATTAATTCCTTTTTCTGTTAATGGTGCACAAATTAGTAATGCAGAAATAAACTGACTTGAAATGTTTCCTGGAATGGAAGCATCTCCTCCCAACATTTTTCCGGTTATTTTGATAGGAGGCATCCCATTTGTTGAGGTACATTTAGCTCCCATACTTTCAAGTGCATCTAACAGTGGCTGCATTGGTCTTTTTTGAAGACTTGTATCTCCTGTGAGTGTAATTTCTTTTGTGAATAGGCTTGCAATTCCTGATGCAATTCTAATA
>JBOGRE010000111.1:0-2714 GCA_050749345.1 Nitrosarchaeum sp.
AATGAAATGCTATTGTTGTGAATTTTCTAAAGTTAACATTACAAAACTTGGTAGATTATTTTTCTTTAACATATCAAGGATATTATCAATTTTGTAATGTTTCACATCACGAAGAGTTCCAATTAATGGCGTATCAATATCACGTGGTACATATGTTGTAATTTCATATCCTTCCTTTTTTAAGTCTTGTAACATCTTAGCAGTATTATCCTGACCCACAATATATTGATGCAATTCCATGTAAATAATTGGTTTAAACTTTCGAATAGTTACATTTAATCCCTCAATAACTTTTTTCTCATATCCTTCAACATCCATTCTTAGAAAATCTATTTTTGTAATACCTTCTTCTTCTAAAAAAGAATCAATTCTTCTTAAGGGAACAGTTATGATATTGCCAGGCCATTTTGGTTTTTCTCCATCAGGTATTACCATACAGCTGTTTCCAGCACCTTCATAAATTAGAAAATTTGTAATTCCATCTTTTTCCCCTGCTGCAATATTGTATGCTTGTACATTTTCAATGTTGAGAGATGTTAAGTTTTTTTTCAGACATTCAAAATTAATTGGTGAAGGCTCTAATGCAATTATTTTTCCTTGTGAACCGACATAGTTACTTTCAAGAAGTACATAGTATCCTATATTTGCACCAATATCGAGGCAAATCATTCCTTTTTTTAATTTAGAACTGATGATTTTTGTTGAAACAGGTTCATGACTGTTAAAAATTAATAATTCTGATGATGTTCCAATAGGATCGTTCTGAAGTACATGCATTTTTAACCCGTGAACGTTAACTTGATACTTTGTTGATATGGCTTTACTTTTTATGAAACGGTATGAATAGTGAATGAAAGCTCTAATTGCTTTAGATAGACCGTATTTTTTTCCATAGTTTACAATATTGGTATAAGCGTGTGATACTGTCAATATGAGTGTGAGAATGTGATTGATATATATCCATTCTAGTATCTAAAAATCAAACAATAGTTGAATTTATTCTAATTATAATTAATTGGAGCAATTAATGAATAAATGTAAAGTAAAACCTTAACATCATTTCTTAAAATTTAAACCAATAGGCATTGTCTGACATTAGAGTAACCTATTCTGGTCTTATCTCATTTTTAGTAAGAATAAGCAGTGTTTTCACAGGAATCATTTTCACTCTTATCGTGACAAGACGACTTTCTGAAGAAGAATTTGGTAGCTGGAGCTTAATTGGAGGATTACTACTTTATGTTGTGACTGTAGACTATGTCATATCTTATTGGCTAACTAGAGAAGTAGCCCGTGACGAAAATTCTGGCAGAACTGCACTGGCTTCAGGATGTATTTTATCCATTGGAGGAGTAATAGCATATTTAATAATTGCATATTATGTTTCCCAACAATCAGATACTAATTTAGGACTATTATTATTTGCAGTAATTCTGATTCCGCTTATGTTTATCAATGATATAATCCAATATCTAAATTTGGGTTGGAAACCACAAGTAGTTAGTTACGCTTTACTTACATCAGAAGTAACAAAAGTTCCTGCAGGATTAGCTTTTGTCTATTTTTTGGATCTTGGAATAGAAGGGGCAATACTTGCTACTTTTGTAGCATACCTATCTAGTATTTTTATTAATATTTGGTATGCAAGACAAAAATTAAAAAACAAAATTCAAAAAATGTATATTAAAAAATGGTTTCGTCTTTCTTGGATACCACTTTATCAAAGCATTCCAAACTTGGCATTTGTGTCTGATGTTGTAATTTTCTCCGTCATAACTGGTTCTGTGATAGGGGTAGCCTATATGACAGCAGCAAGAGCTATTTCTAACATTGTAATGCACGCTGGTGCAATCTCTGATGCAGTTTATCCAAAATTAATTGGAGGAGGAAGAGACGAATATTTGCAAGAAAATTTAGTCAAAGCGCTATATTTTGCCATCCCATTAATTGGCCTTACGGTGGTACTATCTCGACCCGGATTGTTTGCATTAAATCCTGTATATGAGAGTGCTGCCATCATAGTTATTTTTATTTCATTTAGAAGTTTTCTAAGTATCCTAAACAGAATTTTCTATTCTGCACTTCAAGGAATTGAAAAAATAGACCTTGATGAATCAGCTACTTTTAAGACATATATAAAAAGTAAGTTATTTTTTGTACCAACACTAAGGATTATTCAATATACTTCTTATGCAGTTATTTTGATTATTGTTTTATTGGTAACTAAAGGAAGTGATTTCTTAGATCTTATTACTTATTGGGCAGTGATATCATTATTAATAGAAATACCCTTTGTAATCTACCAATATTATATCGTACAAAAGAATTTTAGAATAAAAATAGACAATAAGGCAGTAATAAAATATATAATTGCTACATTTGTTTCATGTGGAATTTTATATTACTTGGTTAATCAATTTTTAAATTATAAAATTAGTATTTTTGAATTCTTTCCTGATTTACTTCTCTTTACTGGAGTGGGAATACTTCTTTATTTAGTTATTACCTATTTTACTGATTTGAGGACAAGACAACTATTTTCTGCAATAGTTAATGAAATACGACAAAAAAACACCTAATACCGTAAACAAAAATGAACAATATGGACGAAGTTGAAATTAAACGATGGGCAGAAAACCTTTACAATGAACGAATAAGTAATAATTTAAACGCAGTTGACGCAGCAGGCCAATGGGGAGATAAAGAATTTGTTC
>JBOGRE010000112.1:0-3566 GCA_050749345.1 Nitrosarchaeum sp.
AAAATTTCTTTGTGTAAGATATGGAAATGTTTTAGGAAGTAGAGGTTCAGTCGTTCCTATTTTTATTAATCAAATTAAATCAGGTAAAAAAGTTACAATCACAGATCCATCTATGACAAGATTTACAATTACTATGGGTGAAGCGTTAGAAGTAATTCTTCGAGCATTAAAAAATGGGATTGGTGGAGAAGTGTTTGTCCCAAAGTTGAAGGCATATAGAGTAGGAGACATGAAAGATGCAATCTTAGATTTGTTAAATAGTTCTAATGAGGCAGAAATTATATCAATAAGAGCGGGTGAAAAAATTCATGAGTCACTAATAAGTAATGATGAGTTAATAAACACGTTTGAAAAGAATGGAGATTATATAATAATTGATAAACAACTACAAGATTCAGGTTATATGGATAATAATAATGTCATTCGAACTAAATTGGATCATCAGTATTCATCAGATAAAGTAGACATACTTACAATAGATAAATTAAAAGAATTACTTATTAGTGAAAAATTTATTTAAAAATAATTTGTAGTGAACAACAATATCAGTTCATTAAAAATTTTCAAGAAAGGTTAAAAGATGTTGAGAAGAATTTCCTTGATAATTCAAGTATTTATCACTGAATTTTTTACCTGCTTCAATAATCTTTTTCTTAAAAGCATCATCATTTAATAATTTTAATAAGACATCTTCGACTTCATCGACATTTACTTGTATACAAGATTTTGATTTGAACACTTCAGCATTACCAAAGCCCCTATCTACTACAAATACTGAAATGGTGGGGTTCTTACAAATTTGGGATTCTAAAATGCTGGTAGAGACATCAAGAGTAATGAAAACTTCACAGTTTTTCATCAAATCTAAGATGTTACCTGCTTTTACTACAATTATTTCTGCATTTAATTTATGAACAAAATCAGTTATGTCGATTTCATCAGGAGAAGGATGTAATTTTATAATCATTTTTTTGTTTAGTTTACTTACCGTTTGACAAATTTTTTGAATTATCTGTTCACGTTGTGAATAGTAAGCAAATGTTAAATCAGAGATAGCATTAATTGAAGGACTTGTTGTTGCAAGTAAAATAAATGAATCATTAAAATCAGAGTCTTTTGTTTTTAGGAAAAAATCATCATATATTGGACTGCCAACTATTTCTATTTTTTCAGCAGGAATACCACAGTTTATGGCATAATTTTTTAGTATTTGACCCCAAACAAGAAATTTGTCAGAATGACAAGGCATGATTCCTAATTTATTGAAGTCATCTGCCTCTACCGTATCATTATAGAGACCATGTTGTATCAAGGAAATTTTGATATTATTTTGTTTAGCAAAAGCAATAGCAATTTGTTCATTAACACCACTTTCAGACCAAACTAATATAGATGAAAAGGAATAATTTTCAAACAGTTTTTTAGTCATTTCAATTTCTTTAATGTATTCTATCAATCGTTTTTCAAACAATGGAATGAAAGTTTTTTTCAAAGATGGCCAAAAAGAAACATCATAAATTGAAAAAAAAGTAGCGAAAAAATCATCACATTGCCATAAAAAATTTAATCTGGAAGATAAATCAATAGTTGCTTTTTCAAATGAATTTTTCACAGTTTTGTCAAATAGAACATGATTTGTAGTTAGGCTACAATTAGATTTTTTTAGTATAGAAAATGATTCATAATTCCAAACATATGGAGTGTTTCTATTATGTAATATTACATTTAATTTACTTTTTGCAAGATTAAGAAAAAAATTTTTGTATCGTAATGTACTAAAATCAATCATTAAAATATTTTTTTTAGAAGGATCAGGGTTTTTTGAAATTAATGCATAAATGAAAATTTCTGAAAAATTTTTGATGATTTCAAAGTTTTTTTGAGATAATCCTATTGTAAAATGCTTTTTTCCAATTTTAAATCCATATTTAATTACTTGTTGTTTTGAAGAATTTTTGAATTCAGTATTAAAAATGGTTACAGATTTTGTGAGTGTTGAAATTATTGAATGTACTTTGGGAGTTGTAACAAAATCAGCATTTGGGTATTTTTGAAAGATTTTAAGAATTTCTACAAAAAGTTTTAAAAATGGAACTATTAGATATTGAAATTCTACAAAGAATAATTTTCCTAAATTAATTTTACGATATTTTAAAAATTCAGATACAGATTCGTTGTTGTACCACTTTATAAAATTGTAAGATTCATTTTGAATCGTCTCTAATTCATTTGAAGTTAAAAATGCATCAGAAATCTCATGAGGGATTTGTTTCTCTACAAGTAATTTATGAGTAGCAAAATCAAAGGCAATAATTTTTTCAAAATTTTTAAAATTCTCTTCTGGAAGAATTTTATCAGTTAACAAAAGAATTGGTTTTTTACTCATACAATATTCCACAATTTTCTTCTTTAATTAACGATTTTAAAAAAATACAAAGTTTATAGGCATACCACAGTACAGGTTATAGAGAAAATTGAAAGCTGTGATATTAGCTGGGGGTTTGGGTACTCGAATTTCTGAAGAAACGTCTTCAAAACCTAAACCATTGATTGAGATAGGTGGAATGCCAATTTTATGGCATATAATGAAAATTTACTCATCATATGGGATTAATGATTTTGTTATTTGCTGTGGTTACAAGGGGTATATGGTAAAAGAATATTTTGCAAACTATTCTCTACACATGTCTGATGTTACATTTGATATGAATGATAATTCAATTGAAGTGCATCAAAATTCTTCTGAGCCTTGGAAGGTAACATTAGTAGATACAGGCATAGATACTATGACTGGAGGTAGATTAGGAAGAGTAAGAAAATTTGTCAAAGATGAGACTTTTTGTTTTACATATGGAGATGGTCTGGGAGATATCAATATTTCAGAGCTAGTAAATTTTCATAAAGAAAAGAAAAAAATTGCAACTGTAACTGCAGTTCAACAACCAGGGAGATTTGGTATTTTAGAAATTGAAAATAATGATGTTGTAAATTTCAAAGAAAAACCATCAGGGGATGGAAATTGGATTAATGGGGGATTTTTTGTCTTAGAACCTCAAGTTTTAGATTACATTAAGAATGATTCAACTATTTGGGAAAGAGATCCTTTAGAAAAATTAGCTAGTGAAAGACAATTAAATGTCTATAAACATAAAAAATTTTGGCATCCATTAGATACGCTTCGAGATAAAAATTATCTTGAAGAGTTATGGAGTTCTGGAAAAGCTCATTGGAAAATCTGGGGATGAATTCAGAGTTTTGGAAGAATAAAAGAGTATTACTTACTGGTCACACGGGTTTTAAAGGAAGTTGGTTATCATTATGGCTACAAAAATTAGGTTCAGATATGGTAGGATTTTCAAAATCAATTCCAACAAAGCCTAGCTTGTATGAATTATCTCATGTTGAAGATGATATGATCTCCATTATTGGAAATGTAAAGGACTTGAACAAACTCAGTGAGGTAATCAAGGAACACAAACCAGAAATTGTAATTCACATGGCAGCACAATCATTAGTTCAAGAATCCTATAACGATCCCATAGAGACCTATACCACAAATGTTCTTG
>JBOGRE010000113.1:0-6364 GCA_050749345.1 Nitrosarchaeum sp.
TTCTTAGTCTGTTTGATCTATGGAAATTAGTCTTTATACAATACCTTAACTTTGGAGGAATATGGGTAGAGGATATCAATCTGCAGAGATAAAGCAGAAATTGATTGATGTACTTGAAGATTCTAAAACAGGAATGTCTGGAGTTGAAATTTCCAAAAAACTTGGTGTAAATAGAACTACAATGACAAAATACCTCAGAGTATTTGCTGCAGAAGGGTTTCTTAGACAACGAAATATTGGAAATATTACATTATGGTTTTTAGAGCCAGGACAAGAAGCATATTCTTTTCCAGATGATTACTTTAAAGTTGCACCCCAATATCTCGAAAACTTAGTAAAAGGACATGACACTCAAATTTATTCACTGATTAAAAATTGTCTTAATTCTGGGGCATTAGTTAACAAACTTGTTACCGAAGTGATAATCCCCTCAATAAATTCAATTCAAAGACTATATGATGATGGTAAAATTGGAAATTCTGAAAAAAAATTACTAGAAAATATTCTATCTAAATCACTTCAAATTTTCAATCAAATTCCAATAGATTCATACCCAAAAAAGAATATTATTGTGATTTCAGCTGATGCTCAAAGTAACTTGTTATCTGAAGCAGCGTCTGCATCTTTACATTCTGATGGATGGAAAGTTTTTCATCTTGGAGATATGTCGTCTGCAATCAATGTCTTATTTGATCTTGATTTACAGAAATTAATGGGAAAAATTTGGAAACAAAAATCAGGCGTAATGATTATTCTAGTTTTTTCAAATACTGAAGAAGGACTCCACTTTTTTGCAGAATCTATAAACTCAATTAAGGAAAAATTGGGAAAACGAATACGTTTAGCATTATGTGGGAAAGTTGGAAAAAAGATTAAAATCAATTCGGATTTAATATCTGAAAAATTTGAAGATGTTATTCAATGGTCTGAAACCATCTCTGAAAGTTTAAAGTAATTAAGATGGGCCCGATGTGATTCGAACACATGACCTTTCGATTTCTGAATGGTTTATCAGTCGAACGCTCCAGCCAAGCTGAGCTACGAGCCCACATTCAACCCTCTTGACAGGACTCATTTAAGTTTAATTTTCTTTCCACTTAATTGAGCACCCAATTGATGGGTCAAAATCTTTTTCAATTTTTTCTCCAGACAGTAATTTTTTTATGTTGTTAATCATTGTATTTTCTGTAGATATCTCATCTGGTTTCATGGCATTGTTGATTCTACCATGAAATACTAGATGTCTATTGCTATTGAATAAGAAAGGATCTGGAGTACACATCGCACCATATTTTTTTGCAATTTCTTGAGTCTCATCAACTAAATAATCAAACTTGAATCCCTTTTCTTTTACTATTTTTTTCATATTTTCAAAACTATCTTCTGGATAGTCTTTAGAGTCATTACTGTTAATTCCTATTATTGCTATTTTATTGCCAAATTTTTCATATAATTCATTGAAATCTTCTGCTTTTGCCTTGACATATGGACAGTGATTGCACATGAAAATAACTAGAATCCCATGATAACTGCTATAATCATTTAATGTATGTTTTTTGTCATCAACACCTAAGAGTTCAAACTCTGGTGCAATATCCCCTGTTTTCAATTTAATTTGTGATTCTAGGAGTACCATTATGTGATATTTTTTTTATACCCATAAAATTCTTGCCAGGAAGACAACAATTAAAATCCACAGATTATTCCTTCTTGATGTGGGCTGGTAGTATAGCCTGGTAGTATACCCGCCTTGCACGCGGGGGGTCATGGGTTCAAATCCCGTCCAGTCCACTTACATTATATTCGGTTAAATTCTGAATTTCAGATTTCTGGATGGATTTAAATAGGATAAGTTTCGGTTTTAAACTATGACAAGCGCAGCAGATGGATGGCCGGTATGGATTCCACTCATTGTTGGATTGGCACCAGGTTTAGTTTACTGGATGGCAATAACCGCAATGAAGAAGAGACGATAAAATTTACATCTCTTTTTAACTTTTTATTATTTACGCAGTGTCAACTGGGTTAAACGTTGTTACCTTTCTTGTTCACTATATCACATGTTGCATAAAATTAATCTCAAATCAACAAAATTTACATGGAAAAAATTATTCTTGGTGTATTTTTGATTTTGATTCTATTTCCAATTTCTTCTGGATTTTCTCAAAAAACTGATACGTTACCTACTCTATCTATAGTTCTTACAAGTAACGATCCATATGTTTACAAAGACGATGAAGGATACACCGTGGTTGTAGGTGCTGTTGAAAATAAGAGTAGCCTTACTTCAATTACAGATGTACATGTGCATGTAAATTTTTATGATGACTATAGTCCTCAACCAGTAGAAATCACTGAAGGTCGAACTCTTTTAGAAGTAATTCCGCCTCTTGGAAAATCTCCTTATATGATTAAATCAAATTCTTCAAATCCTGATATAACAAAAGTATCTGTTTATCTCAGGGATGGATTCCACACATCTCCTCCAAAATCAAGTCAAATAACTGTAGAATTAAGTGATATTGTCTTAGATGATACTCTTCATTTTTCAGGAGTATTAAAAAATGGTGCAGCTCCAATAAATAATACCAATGTTTACCTTGCTTTCTATGATGTTTTTAATCCTCCTAGAATAGTAGGTGTATCTACCATACCGATTGGATATGTTGAATCAAATGAAATAAAAAATTTTAGTTTCAATGAAAAAATTCAAACAAAATCTGTAGGATTTATTTTATTTTCCGAATCCAATGTATTTTACTCTGATCCTGTTGATGTAAAAATTCCCGAATCAAAAATAACTACAAAATTAGTTACCATCTCTAATGTATCTATACTTGATTCCCAAGGAAAATCACTCTCAGAAATTAAAGTAGGTTCAACAGTAAAAATCCAAAGTGAATCTTGGATTCAATTTTCAGCAGATCAAAAATCTGACGAAACTCCATATAGTTACTATGTTCAAATTAAACAAGCTGGCAAAACCCCATTTGTAGAATTTATAGGAAAATATGATGGACGCTACATCGGTGCAGGTAGCCAATTTCAATCTGTAGACTGGATTCCTGAAAATAATGGCTTGTTTTTTATTGAAACATTTGTTTGGGATAGAAATCATATCCCAATCGCTGATCAAGGACCTATAGTGTTAATAATTGTAAAATAGTAGATTTATTTTCATATCTCTCTATTTGATAATATGTCTGAATTTACTCTTGTTGCAATGGGTGGGACTTTTGATATTATTCACAAAGGTCATTTAACATTACTTTCAAAAGCATTTTCAATTTCATCAAAAGTAATAATTGGATTAACAAGTGATGAATTAGCAGAAAAAAGGGGAAAAAAAACTCTGAATAACTATGAAAAAAGATTTGCAACCTTAATGAATATAATTAAAACAACTTTTCCTAAACACGCCTTCCAAATTAGTAAACTGGATAATGATTTTGGTCCTGCTGTTTTAGAAGAAAATGTGCAGGCTCTAGTTGTAAGTGATGAGACTGGTAATCAAGGAGAAATTTTAAATAAACACCGTGCAGAAAAAAACCTATCTCCAGTTAAAATAGTAATAGTTCCAATGGTTCTAGCACAAGATGGTCATAGAATTTCTACTACCAGAATAAAAAATTTAGAAATAGACATAGAAGGTAACTTATCATCAATTGACTAGAAGATTGTTTATGTTTGAGTAATTGTAATAAAACAATATCTTTGGATTGAGCCTCATGGCAATCATAAACAATATGATGAAAAAACTTGATACCGATGTTTCAAACCTAAAGGAGGGACTACACCCTGAAAATCTTTCATATTGGTATGACAAAATTATCAAAGAAACAATTGACATGGTTCCACCGTGGCTACAAGACAAGATAAAAGTTAAACAAGATCCTATTCTTACTATGAAATTTAATCTAGATATCTCAAAAAGAGCGGTTCGTTACTTTATGATTGTAGTTGATAATAATTTAGACGATATGCCATATTCTACAAAACTCTATTTTCTTAAAGTTCAGGAAATAATGGGAACTGAAATGGATAAATCCCTAGTTTAATTTACAAATTTTTAATTTAGGCACAAATTGAAGCTCTAACTATCTATACCCAATGATGTTGAATTTGTATAAGAAAAATGGATCTATACAAAGCAAAATACTCTGACAAAAAATTTGACAGACATTCAAAATCTAGCCAAACTTCAAACAGAAATTCTAGAGATGATGAACCTTTACGTTCTTACAGAAATTCCAGAGATGAACGACCATCACAAGATAGATATTCCAGAGATGAAAGAAAACCAGAAATGCATACCGTAACCTGTGACGATTGTGGAGATAAATGTCAAATACCATTTGAACCAAAATTTAACAGACCTGTTTATTGCAGTGAGTGTTTTCAAAAAAATAAACCTCGAGAATCTAGAGATAGATATTCCAGAGATGAAATGGGTTCAAGATCTAATCCAGATGATTTTAGAAAAAGCAAATCTAAAAGTGAAAAATTCCTAAAAAAGACAGAGAGTTTCTATTCTAATGGTTCTGAAAAATTCTATTCTTCTCTAAAAGAAAAATTATTTGAAATTCTAGGAGGTAAAACATGTTCTAGCTGCGGATTTAAAGACGAAAGAGCTTTAGGCTTTAATCATATCAACGATGGAAATGCATTTGACAGTATACGAAGAGGAGGAGTTGCGTCTTCATGGGGTAAGTATATCTCTGAACCCGAATTGGCTAGGAGAGATTTGAGAGTTCTTTGTTTAAACTGTAATGAAATTAAAAAACCACAAGCCAAAACTGAACCCAAACAATCAAAAACTCCAAATAAAAAAAGCAGATTCTTTCCTAGATGAAATCCTCAGAATCACTTTTGAGAATTTATTAACTTTAATTATAATAATTTATTTTTACACTCATGGATAATGACTTTAAGCATTAGGGATTAGTCTTATTGTGATGGTTGAAATTGTTGCAATTTATACCGTATTTTTAGGTTAATTTTACCCCTTTACAATTTCTACATCTTCTCCAAAAATCACAGTGGATACTATCTTGTGCTCTTTATCGATTACTGATTGAATAAAATCTGCAAACACCTCTACCTGGTTTTCATCTTTTAGAAGAATACTATGAGCTGATTTGTCTTTTAATGCAACAACTAATTCATTATCAATTATGTTTAAAATTGCTGTAATGAAAACCTCGTTTGCATCTTTAATAAAAAGTAAACTAGCTAACTTCTGAGCCTCATATTTATCATCACAACTAATTCTAATTTTCATTTATTCTCAAAAAGAAATTGGCCTATCTGATCTTTTGCTTTTTCTCTTTTCACTTGATGATCTACAAGAAATTTATTTATTTTTTCAATCAAAATTGCTTTTAATTCTCCAGTCAACATCTTTCCTGATTTATAATCATCATGAATTGACTTCAATTTGTTATCATCTGGCTCAAAAAATATTCTAAGATATTGATAAGACACATCGATATCTGGATTTCCACCAAGTTTTCTATGTTGTTCGATATCTGGTTGACCACCAGAAAATGCATGCTTGTTAATTTTTTTCTTAACAGTATTTGGAGAATCAGTTGTGTAAATAGTTCCATTCTCATCCGAAGCTGACATTTTTCCTCCTGATCCTGATAATCCTGGAATCATAATATTATGAATTAAAGCTGGTTTTGGTTTTCCAATTTTTGGAGCAATGTCTCTAGTCAATCTAAAATGAGGATCCTGGTCAACCCCTAAAGGAATCAAAACTGGTTTATCTTCAATAAAACAAGGTGCAGATTGTAATGATGTATAAAATATCATGCCAATATTGGTCTCATTTGTAAATCCAAATACTGCCTTTGTATTTGAAAAATTAATTTTTTTTGCTACTTGCGCCGCAATAGGATAAAGTGTCTGAATATTTTTTGTATTGATAATTATCTTTGTGTTATTTGGTTTGAAACCTAATGCAATAAAATCAAGTGCATTTTCATATGCAAATTTACTTGTATCCTCTAAAGTCAGATTCTGTTTTGAATAGAATTTTTCATCATCTGTAAGTTGAAAATACATATTTACGCCAAATTTGTCTTGAAGCCATTTTGAAAATACCCATGGCACTAAATGACCAATATGAGTATGACCTGATGGTCCTCTGCCTGTATACAGGAAAAATTTTTTACCTTTTTCATAATCATCTAAAATTCTATCCATTTCTCTGTGGGAAAAGAAAATGCCTCTTCTTAACATGAAATGATCCTCCCCTGTAATTTTTTTAATTCTCCTTAGAATATTTAATGAAATTTTTTCGGTTCCAAATTTTTTAATTAATTTATCATAATCTATATCACCTTCAACATGCCAAGGT
>JBOGRE010000114.1:0-2445 GCA_050749345.1 Nitrosarchaeum sp.
TCAACTATCCAACTTACAGGTTTCAAATCATTAGTAGTTGGGCCAAAATTCCACCCTTCAGAAAAATCAGATCCATTTTTCCAAAGTTTCTCTATTAACACCAAATACCCTTCTAATGGATCCAAAATATATTGCCACGGTCTTACTGAATTTGGATTACGAATTATAATCTCTTTACCGCCCAAAACCCCTCTCATGATATCTGGAACAAGTCTATCAGCACCCCAATCTCCTCCACCAATTACATTTCCTGCCCTAGCAGAGGCTAAACTAATTCCATGTTTGTCATAGTCATGTTGATTAAAGAAAGAATTTCGGTAAGATGAAGTAACCAACTCAGCACAACCTTTACTATTACTATATGGATCAAATCCTCCCATTGGATTATCTTCTCTATAACCTTCACTGGAATTTTTTACTTGATAACATTTGTCACTCGTTACATTCAATACGACTTTTACAGAACTTGACTTGCGGACTGCTTCTAATACATTCACCGTTCCCATAACATTAGTTGAATATGTTTCTACAGGATCTTGATAGGATCTACGTAGAATAGCCTGAGCAGCCAAATGAATAACAATTTCCGGTTCATTTTTTTTCAAAAAGTCTTCAACTTGTTTATAGTTACGTACATCTCCAATTACAGAAGTCATTCCATTACCCACATCTGCTAATTCGTATAGACTAGGAGTTGTTGGAACATCCTTAGAAAAACCGACCAAATCTGTACCCAATTTTTGTAACCATAATGATAACCAACTTCCTTTAAAGCCAGTATGGCCAGTTACAAGAACTTTTTTACCTTTCCAAAATTTTGTATCTATTCCCATAACTTCCACGGGGCATTTCCTTTTGACCACAAATCTTCCAACTTGTTTTTATCCCTTAGAGTGTCTAGGGGTTGCCAGAATCCAGAATGTTTGTATGCTGAAAGTTGTTCATCTTTTGCTAATTTTTCAAGGGGCTCTCGTTCCCATACAGTCGAATCATCCTTCAAGTAATCAAAAACTGAAGGCTCCAAGACAAAATAACCACCATTTATCCAGTTTCCATCTCCTGGAGGTTTTTCCTTAAATGACATTATCTTATCTTGTTTAACATCTAATGTACCGAATCTGCCAGGAGGTTGTACCGCAGTTACAGTTGCAATGGTCTTGTTATCATTGTGAAATTTTATTAATTTGTCAATCTGGACATCTGCAACACCATCGCCATATGTGAAGCAAAATGTTTTATCATCTACGTATTCTTTTATACGTTTTAACCTACCCCCAGTCATCGTGTCAATACCAGTATCAACTAGCGTAACATTCCACGGTTCAGCAAATTTACGATGAATCTCCATTTTATTATTTTTCATATCAAACGTGACATCTGACATGTGAAGAAAATAATTTGCAAAATACTCCTTTACCATATATCCCTTATACCCACAGCAAATTACAAAGTCATTGACACCAAAAGAGGAATAGATTTTCATAATATGCCAAAGTATGGGTTTACTCCCTATTTCGATCATTGGTTTTGGTTTTGACCCAGTTTCCTCACTTATTCTAGTTCCTAAACCGCCTGCTAAAATTACCACCTTCATACTCTTCTACAAATATTTCCATTCTATTATATTGTTTGATAATCTAGATAAAAATCGGAAAAATTATTCTTCAACTCTACAGTCGTTTCTTTACAAAATTAATTGAATCAATTGGGGAGGGATCAATTCCTGATAAAACTGCTCTATAGATTGTAGTATAGTCTAAAAGATAAATCAGGTTAATCAGCTTTGATAAAATATTTCCTTTAATTGTAAATACTTCATTATAGTCAATTTTTTTCTCTTCGAAGTATTCTTTTAATATTTTCCACCTCTCCTTTGTTTTAATATAATCATCTTCTCCTTGTAATAAGATTGGTTGAACATTAGAAGGCTTTTCCCAAGCTACAATTCCATTATGACATGCTTCAATTACATCCTCGATACAAGCATGTAGCTTAGCATTTTCTTGCAAAGAATTTTTAAATCTTATAGCTGCTGCATTCAATCCCCATGGATAATAGATTAAGGGAATCCCATTAATCCAATTAGCTAAATTAAGCGAATAATTGCTTTCTGAAATATTGCTTGATGAAATTACTTTTTGTAATTTTTTTAGTTGATTTATGGATTCATAAACTTCTCCTTGTTCAATTGGTAAAACAGGCTCTAAGATTTTTAATAAAGAATACAAAAATCCTGTAAACGAAGCTCTTGGAGAATGATACTGCGAAATCTTCCGAAAATAAATATTATTCCTATTACAATATTCTTCCATTTTCCCTCCAGAAGAAACAGCAATTATTTTACTGTCTCTTTGTTTTGCAGTATCTAATGCAGTTAACGTTTCAATAGTATCTCCAGAAATGCTAGTAGTAATAACTAGCGAATTTGAATTTACAGTCTTAGGT
>JBOGRE010000115.1:0-3197 GCA_050749345.1 Nitrosarchaeum sp.
AAAAGAAGCAGCAGCAGTAGCTGGGACTCGCATTGGTGACAAATTTCCATCAACTCCAACTGGAATCTCATCATCCAACTCTATTGGGTTGGAATAATTAATTCATAGAATCCATTATAAGACAGAAAATAATGAAATGTTTTATGGTTGATACAATTTCTTCTACTATCTTATTAATGAGCAATGTACTGTCTATGATAGGTTAAGGTATATCATGTCAAAATTAGCTCCTCTTCCACCAGCTCCTGTACTGATGATCTGCTTTGGTCATTGTGGTATTGGACTGGGGGCTGAAACATATCGAAGATTATTGCTAGACGTTGGAGCAGATCCACTAAAGCCAACCCTAAATCCAAAAGATGAGTCTCGTGTTCTAAAAAGATATGGCAGTACCATTTTGAGATTTGCCCCTACTTATGGATCAGCGAATATCCCACTTATTCCAAGAGCACTCCTTGTTGACCTGGATCCTAGGGCTGCTAATCTTATTTTGCAATCATATCCTGATCTTTTTGCATTACGTGATCAACATGTGATTCATGGTGCAGGTGGAGCTGCAAGAAACTGGGCAGAAGGGAAAACAAGATTTTTAGAAGAAATGAGGACCAAAATCGATATCAAAAAACAGCTGGCTGCCATTTCTCCAGAGCCAGTAAGAGGGTATGTGATTCCGTTTGGTTTGGCTGGTGGTACCGGAAGTTCATTTTCATGCGCATTCATAGAATACATAAAAAATGTTTCAAAAGAACATGCCACCGTTGCAACTTTTGGATTGCTTCCTGAATTTGGATGGGATCCCGTAATTTTTGAAGCAGCAGCAATTAATATTGTAATGAACTTGGAATACCAAATCAAATACAGCGACTGTTCTGTTTTAATTTCAAATAAATCGTTAAGACAACTTGCACATCGACATGAAAAGAAAATACAAAAGATTCCCTCTATAATAGATGATCTTCCAAAAGAACATGAAGTTGGATGGAAAGATTACAAAGGAATGAACTTGATAGCTGCAAATACTATTTCGATGTTTATCTCTTCATTTGCAAGAGAAACTGAATGGGACATGTCTAATTATCGTACATGGCTTGCAACAAAGAAACCAAAATTTGCAATTCCTTGGATCATGCCTGTTAGTCCAGCTGAAAGTCAATGGGGCAAAGACATGCTAACATCAACAAAAAACAATACCATGGAAGATGTTTTAAATAAATTGGGTAAGAAAGAAGACGCATTACTTTTTGATATTGACGAAAATGATATCCGAAACAATGGCAGCTCTCGTGATTCTTGTTGTGTTTTAGTTAAGGTGAAAGGAGAATTTGATATCAAAGAGCGAGAGGCAATCAAGAAAACCATTAAAGACAAATTTAACATTGAAGAATCTAGAATGATCTTCGTAAAAATACCAATAATGGAAGGAGAACAAGCAAGTATAGCAGTTCTTGTAAATACTAAGGCAATTGGACCCAAAATTCTAGATATTGCAAAAGAGGCAGAAGAGGCATGGGATGGCTATAAAGATGAATATGGACGATGGGGGCTTTCAACTGAAGAATTTAAACAGGGTTTAATGGATGTAATACATCAATTCAGCTAAAGATATGTCTGATTTTGAATTTCTTGAAAATCTTGCAATCCAAATCAAAGAAAGTAGATCAAAATTGTATGATGTGGAAGATTCTCTATCCAATGTGAATATACAACTACGTGAAATTCCTCTAAAACGATCAACTGAATCGACATTTGCAAAAATGATTGGCGTTGGTTATGACGATAAACTATCTGAACTTGAAAAGGCAAAAGAACAGCTGGAAAGAACAAAGGCAGACCTTAGAGCTAGTATTAGTAAAGACACTGATATTTTTATCACTGAGCTTAGCTCTCCAAATCTAATCATCCCTCTTGATGGAAATCCAAAGATAGTAGATGGAAATACCGTTTACAAATATAGAAACGGCGCAAAATTCAAAAATGTCTTTGATATTTTGTGTGAAATACTTGGTCTGAGTTCTCCACTTGTTGTAAAAGATGTGATGCTCTCTCCAACTGAGATCGTAATAGCTGTAAAAGATGAATTTGAAGCAAAACAAAAATTCATCAACAGTTTTCATGAAGTACAAAATACATTGCTAATAAAAAAAAAATAACCTAATTTTGTGTTTTGAGATCAGAAAAACAAGAAAATAAAGATGGAAATACTATCTCATACATGATCTAATATGGGAAATCAGCTCTACTGCGAGGTGTGTCACAAACTCAAGTATACTAGATCGGATAAACAAAAAAAATGTGATTGCAAAGTTGTTGCATAGATCATATCTTGAAGTAGCAAGGTATAATAATTCAATTAATTGTTTGAAAAAAGTAATGCAAAGTTCAAAAAATTATTTGATTGCCATTTTAGCATTCTCATTAATTTTAATTGGTGTTGATTCTGCATTTGCACAAGAAAGTTTTCTTGAGGGGATCTATGTCCCAACAGGTGACGCACTAAAAGAATTTGCAGTAAGTGTTGCTGGCAGTGCCCCAAAAATAATCGCAGCTGCAATTTTACTTATAATTGGTTTCATAGCTGGTAAAATAGTTGGTAAAGTTACAGCCAAAGCTGCAACAAACATTCTTCAAAAAACTAGTCAGACAAACCAAGACCTACATGTTGCAGAGGGAGTATATGGTAAATTTGACTCTGTAAAACTAATTTCAGCTACAATTCGTTGGTTTGTTTATCTATTTTTCATAGTTGCAGCAGTTAACGCATTACAGTTTGAACAACTTTCATCTGCTCTCACAAGCCTATGGCTCTGGGTTCCTAATCTCCTTGCATTTGTATTAATTGTTGTAATTGGTTCTATTGTTGTTAACTTTGTCAGCAAATGGATTGAACACCAACTATTAGATCATCAGATTGGCAGTCCACGAATCATCATATCTATAATCAAGGCAGTTATTTACAGTATAATATTTGCAATAGGTTTCACTCAGCTAGGCGTTGGCGAGACTATAATCCCAATTCTAGTGTCTGCCTTTGCCTGGAGTATTGCAATTGCCATAGGTGTATCAATTGCAGTAGGAGTAGGATTTACATTGAAAGATTTACTTCCTGCATCAATATTGGGCGCATCTACTCAACGTTCTATTCTTAAAGTAGGACAAAAAGTCAAAATTGGCGAAGTTACAGGAACTGTCACTTCCTC
>JBOGRE010000116.1:0-11865 GCA_050749345.1 Nitrosarchaeum sp.
TGTTTCTGGTGTGGTAGAATTATAGAGGAAACAAGAAAGAATGATCCTCGTTCAGAAACAGTAAAATTTTGTAATCAGACTCATAGAAAGACATTTGGTAAAGTGAAATCTGATCAAGAAAAATTAGGAAAAATGTTTACATCTAAATGAATATTTTTAATTTATATTTCTGATTCTTCTAAACTTTTTCTTGGTTTAGTGCTAAGATAAAATGCATGAGCACTAATGATGAATGCTGCAAGAAAAACTTTTGTTGCAAAAACTAAATTCCATGGTCTATCTGGATCAGGATATGCAATTGATAACATATCGATATTAGGTACATTACCTTCAATCATACCTGCAGTTATCTCTGCATTTAATACCGTAAAATTGTATAATACTTCATACAATGTAATAATTGCAAATCCTAACAACATTAACTGAAGTAATGTTATCCTCCAACCAATAATTTTATTTCCTGCAGTTCGTCTCCATCCTATTCTTGAAACACAATACCATCCAATAATAGTAGAAAAAAATACCCACGTTGAAACCCTTGAAAAATTTTCAAATGGTATGAAAGTATTTTGTATTGCTTCTCCCATTACATACATCCCATCTTCCATCCAATCTATCATAGTAATGTAAATTCCAAAAACAAGACTTGAAACCATGATAAATCCACAAATATAGAAAACGTATAGATAAATTTTGTAACCTGTATCTGATTTTTCAAGATGACGTTGATTCATTATGCAAATTTCCTAATTTTGAAATATAAAAATTCATGCCTATTTCATGAGATTTATAGACTAGTTTTAATGAGATTATGTATTGAAAATTGCAATCAATGTTCCATTTGTAGGTAAAGACGAAATTGCGGTAGTTACATCCATTCTCAAAAAAGGTGTGCTTACATCAGCAGCTATTCATGGAGGAGAATATGTGCAAGCATTTGAAAAATCAGCATCACTCTTTATAAAATCGAAATATGTAGTCGCTGTAAATTCTGGTACTGCAGCTTTACAAGCTGCACTTTATGCTTTAGATATTAAAAAAGGAGATGAAGTACTTGTTCCATCATTCACATTTGTTGCAACAGCTAATTCCGTAGTGTCTACCGGAGCTAAACCCGTCTTTGTTGATATACTGAAAGAAAATTATACCATGGATCCTGATGATCTACAAAAAAAGATCACAAAAAAGACTAAAGCAATTATGCCCGTTCATCTTTATGGAAATGTAGCATTTATTGATAGAATCTCAGAAATTGCTAAAAAATATAATTTACCAATAATCGAAGATTCTGCACAATCATTAGGTTCTACCTACAAAGGAAAACATGTTGGAACTTTTTTTGATTTAGGTTGTTGTAGTATGTATCCTGCAAAAGTAATGACTGCTGGAGAAGGAGGATTTATTGCAACAAATAATAAAAAATTACGAGATAAATTATTAATGATTAGAAATCATGGAATGGTTCATGGATACGATACTAAAATATTTGGATTAAATCTACGATTACCAGAAATCAGTGCTGCAATAGCAACAATACAAATGAAAAAACTTCCTGGTTTTCTTAAGATGAGACAAAGGAATGCAAACCTTTTATCAAAATTGATTTCTAATTTGGATGTTATACTCCCATATCAACGAAATTATGAAAATGTAAATTGGTATCTTTACACAATAGCTACATCAAAAAGAGATAAAATTTTGAAAAAACTTAATGCTAAAGGAATCGGCGCAGCATCTTACTATCCAATACCAGTTCATAAAACACCATTTTATCAACAAAAAATCAAACTTCCGATAACTGAATGGGCGTCATCTCATGTTTTATCTCTTCCAGTTCATCCTAAAGTTACTACCCAAAATATTGAGTTTATAGCAAAAACTCTTCGTGATATACTAAATGAATAGCTTTGGAAATATAATTGGAGAATTATGCAAGGTCATATTACCAATTCCTGAAGAATTATACCTAGGAAATACTGATTCTTCTATAGCAATTTGTACGCTTTCAAGTATAGACTTGCTTAAAAAAATTTCAAATTCTGAACTTTTAAATCACATTTCAATTGCTGGAAGGTTACTTTCTGAAAATAAAGGAATTGATTCCATCATTAAATATGTTAATCAAAACAAAAAAATTAAAACTATTATAGTCTGTGGCAAAGAAGTATGTGGTCATAAAGCTGGCCATTCTCTATTTGAATTACATAAAAATGGAATTAATAATTATGGAAGAATAATCAATTCAATTAGTCCTGATCCATTTCTCACTGTAACGAAATTAGAAATAAATTATTTTCAAAATGAAATTAATCTTGTAAATATAATCAATGAAACAAATTTTGATACAATAAAAAAATTTATAATTTAATATCCCATTCTTTGTCTTTCTCGATTGATCTCGTTTTTCTTCTTATATTCTTCAAGAATATCATCTGGAGTCAAATTTAGTTCTAATGATGCCTGAATTACAAAATGCCAGATGTCAATTAATTCTTCTCTTGCTTCAGATACATTAAATGGAATTGGAGTTTTCCACCATTTCCAATTTGTAGTTCTTTGCAGTTCTACTGCTTCATGAATAATTGCAGTACATAACGCAGAAATTCGTCCTTCAGAATCTTTTGGATATCTATCTAGTTTCATCATTTCTGATAGATCTTTTTGTAGTTTGAATATAGTTTCTAAACGATCTTCTATTTTTTTAGACATATCTTATTAGTATTCAATTTGTCTGCGGAAATAATCAAACTTAAATCTTTTTAGAAATGGATCATTTTTTCATATAATTTTACTCGTTTTATAATGTCTGTTTTTTTAATCTGAAGTAATCCATCCAAACCATATTTCTCAACAGCAAAAGAACCTAAAACATTTCCATATACTACAGCTTTTTTAATCTCTGATAGATTGGTTGAATTTTTACTAGCTAAATATCCTATCATGGCACCTGCAAAAGAATCTCCTGCACCAGTAGGATCTACCACATCTTCCAATGAAAATCCTGCAGATGGAAATATTACGTCATCAAAAAACATCATTGATCCATGTTCGCCTTTTTTAATAATTACATATTTTGCACCCCATTCCATCATTTTCTTTGCACATTTGATCAAATTGAATTCTTTTGTTAGTAGTTTAGCTTCTTCATCATTTATCACAACAGCATCTACAGATTTGATCATCTTAATTACTGATTCACGTTTTGTAGATATCCAGAATTCAATAGTATCACACATTGAAAATTTTATTTTATCGAATTCTTTGATTAGTGTAGAATTTTGATCAGGATCATTATTTGCTAAATAAACAAATTGTGATTTTCTATATTCTTCAGGAACTGTTGGCTTGAAATCGGCAAGTACATTAAGCTCAGTTTTTAAAGTTTCTCTGGAACTTAGTGTTTTATCATAACTTCCATCATAACGAAAAGTTTTCCCTTCTTTTATGGTTAATCCCTGTAAATCAAGATACTTTGATAAAATTTTATAATACTCATTAGGGAAATCTTTTCCTACTACTGCTATTAATCCAGTATTTACAAAGTTACTTGCAGATATAGCTGCAAATGTAGCAGCTCCTCCCAAAACATCTTTTAAAGTTTTTTTTGGAGTTCTAATAGTATCTAATGCAGTTGAACCAAAAACTGTTAACATTCTTTAAAAATCTAGTTTGGTTGTATAAATTCTCTTGTCTGTTCTTCTGTTGGATAAAACACAAAAGGTACATCAATAGATGTAAAAATTACATTATACTTTGTAACTCCATTTATCTTTGCTGTTGAAACTTCTTGCGTATCTACATTCAAATCTCTTAGAAAAGTACCACGCACTAAACTGCTTCCTAATGCTGGAAGTACAAATGATTCTAACTCTCCTTTTCCAATCATTTCCTCATTTGCTGTTACAAAAAACTCTGTTTTACCTGCTGTCAAAACCAACAATGATGGATTGTTAAATTCTAATTCAACATTATAAAATGAGCCTTTTTCGTTCTTCTGAAGGAGATGACTTTGTGTAATTGTCACGCCTATTTGTGAGACTGATACATATTGAGAATATCCAAAAAGACTCATTCCTATAACAAATATTATGATTATTCCTTTCACTGAAGTTCTCATGCCTCAATATCTCAAAATTGCTTTTTAACTCAATAGGAAAAAAATCCAATTTGTATGTGTAAAAGTTTTGATCTAATCTTAAAGCTCATTAGAGCTAGCAGAATAAATCAAAACATTTCGATTTATGTGTAGATGGCTCGAATAAAACTCAAGATTGGTGAGAATGAAATTGAGGTCGACTCTAGAGATTTTTACGTTGATAATCAAACTTTGGGCGAAATCATAGAAAATATATCAAATCACATACACGTAAATCAAGCAAAAATTATTTATGACAATAAAAATGAAGTCACAAAATCAAAAGAATCAATACAATCTAACCAATACGGTCTAGAGTATTTGGATGATGCAGAAGCATATGAACCAGAATTTAATGAACCGAAACCAATTGATTCTTATGAAATTAAAGCAAAATTGAGAATATTGGAAACCAGTAGATTCTTTGATTCTCCAAGAACAGTAACAGAAACTGTTCAACAATTAAAAGAATATGGATGGAGTGCTAGTCCTTTAGATGTATCAAAAGCTCTAGCAAAGATGGCATCTAATAAAGAAATTTTAAAAAACTCAAAAGAAAATAGAGTATATTATTTTGTACAAAATACTTTATTATCTAACTAATCTTGTACTGACATTTTTCACAATTATCAAAAACTTCTCCTTCCAAATGATCGAAATGTGTATTGCACTTATTGCATGTATGATGCATATCAAAATATCCGTCTTTCTCAATTTGTCCAACTCTATTTGACACAATATTTGTACTTCCACATTTAATGCAATGACATCCACATTCAATTTTCATAATTTAATCTCCGATAATCTATGTATAGTTGTTTTACATATACAAATCATTGGGAAAGAAACGTGAAATCCCACTTGAGATTGATGATCATTTTAAACTGTATGGAAAAGAGCCATGGGAAGTAGATTATGGAGAAAAATGCACGATTTGCAATGTTAGAATTGATGAATATGGTTTTTGCTCTTGTGGTTCAGGTGGAGATTAATTTCTCTAATTACTGACAAAAAAAGAGTTTAAAAATTAATTTTTGTAATTATATTTTTTAGATAGTTAATTGGTCTAAAGATTTACGTAATATCATCTGGAATTTTTCTAGAAGTTGATGATGACTTCTTTTTTCGCATTATACTTATCGTAACTACAAATCCAATTAATACAATAACTCCAAGTAAGATATAAACAATAATATCTTGATTTAGACTTGATACTGATATTGAAGGATTATCTTGTATAGTAGGTTTTTCATCACTAATATCTGTTGTAGATACAATTGATACAATACCTAAATTATCAGGTCTTATGTTAAGCCATACATGTGTTCCATTGTTAATGTAATCATGAAAAAATACTTTCTCACTTTCCATGAATACATTATATGGTGCTGGTAATAGTTCTAGAGGAATTATTATTGTTATAAATTGATTTTTCCCATTAACTTCAAAACTTATACTTTTTGTTAATTGATCAAAATTTAACTGATTTATTTCTGCAAATGTTCTTATTTCGATCAGAAATTCTTTATCATTGAATTTTATATTTTTTAATATTTTTGGTTCATTAATGGAATACTCTAAAATCATTTGACAACCATGACACATAATTCCATTTTTTTCACCTAAATACACCGGTTTACTATTTACAAAAATTAACTCTATTTCTTTAGGAATTATGAAAGAGGTTGTTTCAAGATATGTAAAATTCCAACTCCATACATTATCTTTTAGAAAAAGAACATCTCCAAGATCATATTCCACAATTGTATTTTCTTGTGATGGATAAATCAGGATACCTTTATTATCACCAATAATTCCAAATTGTTTCTCTTTTCCTTCTTCATCTGAAACTGTAAGATTGGTTATAGTTCCTTGAATCAATTCTATTTGTTTGGTTGAATTTGAAGAAATAATTACATGCTTTACATGAATTTCATTTGATGAACTAATTACAACTTGGACTGATTTTTGTTCTGCTTTTTCACCAATAGAAATTTCTTGGGCGTCAACTGTAGGAATCACTATTATGAATACTAGTATCATGAAAAAAATAACTAGTTTTGAACTCATTTATTCCACTTTAACATGAATCATTTTTGCTTCTTCAAGGGGACAATCATTACGATCTCTCTGCAACTTTACAATTTTATCTGCAACATCCATTCCTTCTATTACTTCCCCAAATACCGTATATTGTCTATCAAGAAATGTGCTATCTGTTGTGACAATAAAAAACTGTGAACCTGCACTATTTGGATCCTGTGATCTAGCCATAGAAACAATACCACGATGATGTGATCTTGAACTAAATTCTGCCTTAATTGTATGACCAGGTCCTCCTATTCCCCAAGTACTTTTGTTTCCATTCTTTGTATTTGGATCTCCTCCCTGAATCATAAATCCAGGAATAACTCTATGAAAAAGTGTACCATCATAAAATCCATCTCTTGCTAATTTCTCAAAATTTCTAACCGTTTCTGGTGCTAAATCAGGAAGTAATTTGAATACAATTGTTCCTAGATTAGTTTCAATAATTACTGTACTCAACAGGAGTTATCAACAGTCTTATCATAAGAGTCTTTTTGTAATAAATAATTTAAAAATCTTATAGTTAGTTAGTGTAATTTGAAAAATTCGTAATAATCAGTACGTTTTTCGTTAATAAAATAATTATTTAATTACTGAATAATATTTTATTCTAAAATATTTTCCAACTATTAACACTTAAATCAAAAACTAACTCATTTCAAAAAGTTATAGTCTTATATAGAACAACTAAAATTTAAAATTCGTTGAATCGTACAAACCAAAGCACGATCATTAAAGAAGCAATTAATTCTTATCTTGACAAAGGGGTAACTGACAAACAGGATATCTATACCAAAGTCGTAGATGAACTTGGTGTTCCAAGACCTACTGTAAGAAGGGTCGCAAGAGATTTGAGAACTGAATTACTACAAAAAATCCAGATCTTACAATCAGATATGCCTAAAACATCTACTTCTGAAGAAGACGAATAAACTAGGCTCTTTTTTCTTTTTACTTAATATCGATTTTTAATATCAGCATTACTGTTATAAACAATGAATTTTTAAAATAAATAATGGGATATCTTGGAAACCATTTAGCAACAGTGGTTACTGGAGTCTTTGCGGCTATACTTACAGGACTATGGCCTTATTTTATGAATTTTGCACCTGTACTAAATTTTGTATTTACTATGGCTGTACCAATAACTTGGTTCCTTACTTTAACCTGTTGGATTTCTCAAAAGAGTACTGATTATATGCATAAATCTAAAACCTATGTGAATCCGAGTGAAAAAAAAAGCTTGAGTAATTCACAAACCACTCAAATTTATACATCAGATGGAAAACAAGTTAGTCTTACCGAAATTAAAGTAGCACAAAATGAATTATCTGGAGAATTAAAAAAACTTAAAGAAACTGTAAAGATAAAGGACAGTGAAATTGAAAGATTAAATCAAGAAATTTCAAATTTACAAACTTTAGTTCAAATTGAATCATTAAAAACAGAACTTGCTAATCTTAAGATGTTGGCATCTAAAAATAAAAATGACAAATAGAGTTAATCTTTACAGTGACAACGTACTATACCATGATTATTTTTACAACTGGGACAGCTTATGGCACCACCATAATGACATTTACATGAGCATAATTCCGTTGGATCTTTCTTCATATTCATTCGTATGACCTCTACGTCATGTTAATATTTGACTCTTATAGTTTTAACCTAAATGAATTGGAACAAATCTTTTAAACTGAATAAGGAAATTACTATGATGTCTAAAAATATTGTATTTACCAGTATTATCGCAGCAATTTTATTTACTACTGTTATATCTAGTACAAATTCTTTTGCTGAACAAATTGAATCACAAACAAAAATTACTCCAATTAATAATTCTATGGGAATTGAAAAAGCAACTCTTCAAATGCATATTTCTAACAATAATAAACTACCATGGGGATTTGTTGAAGGAAAGATCTCAAATCACGTTGCTGGTTATCCTGTAATTATTCAGATTTTTGATAATGATGATATTATTACAGGAAATAGTGTTGGCGCTGTACACTTTGCACAAACCCCAGTAAATGAAGATGGTTCATATGAATACAAATTTAGAGTACTTGACTTAGATCAAGGAAAAATAACCAAAATTTTTGATGGTAGTTATACTGTTAAAATCTTCAAAGTAGTATATCTACATCCTAATCTTGATGTAGTTTAGAAGCTATTTTTAAAGTCTCATCTACTAATTCTCTTAATCTTTTCTTGTCCTCGTCATTTGAGATAGTATTTTCTGAAATTGATTCTGTAGTAAGAAATACTGCCTTAGGATTAGTAATTACTCTGAAATATGATAATAATTGAGTGATCAATGTTTGAACATCAATAAATCCAATATTGCCTGAAGCTAAAATCATCATTCCAGCTACTTTACCTTCAGTTTTTTTATAATTGATATATTCAAACAGATTTTTCAATGCTGAACTAAAAAATGAATTATAAATTGGAGATCCAATTAACCAAACATCTGCATTCATGATATCATTAGCTGCATTTTTTGTATGCTCATTGTATTCTTCTTCTTGTCCTTTATAGCATTCAATTTGTCCATCTGCAAGATTAATTAATTTGGTATCGACATTTTTTGATTTTGTATATTCAAAAACATATTTCATTATTACTTGTGTATTTCCATTTTTTCTAGGACTTCCTGAAATTATTACAACTTTCATAAATCTAACAATCTATCTTTGTATTTAAGCCACAGCAATATCTCTTCTAAATTTAAAAACGGGCTTGGAGGGCTTCGATCCCTCGACCTGTAACTTAGGAGGCTACTGCGCTATCCAAGTTTCGCGTCTAAAATGACTCTGCGCCACAAGCCCAGCAAAAAAAATACTTGTAATTATTTAAGCTTAATCAAGATTAGTTTTGATCATTTCTTGTATTTGATTCCAGCCTGCATTCTTCGTATCTTGCCATTTCTCAAAATACACTACATCCTTAAGATCTAATCTTGGAAGCCATCCTGCTATTTCAAGATCTGGTTTTTGTGCAAATTCATCTACATATCCTAAACAAAGATATGCTATGGGAACAACATGTTCTGGTAATTCTAAAACTTGTTTAAGAATATCGTTTGAAAGAATACTCACCCAACCAAGTCCAACTCCTTCCGTTCTTGCAGCAAGCCATAAATTCTGAATAGCACAACATACACTGTACAATCCTGCTTCAGGAATACTTGATCTGCCAATTACAAATGGACCAAACTTTGAAGGATCATATGTTACACATAGATTGATAGGCGATTCCAAAATTCCTTCGAGTTTGAATGAAAGATATTTTGATCTCTTTGGCTCTTCAACTAATTTTGATGAGCGATTTTTTTCTTCCTCAAAAGAATCTTTGATCTTCTTTTTTGTAATAATATTTTTTATTAAAATAAAATTCCATGGCTGAGAAAAACCAACAGATGGTGCATGATGTGCTGCATTTAGAATTCTAGATAAAATATCATCTTTGATAGATCTTGAGGTAAAATGAGATCTGACATCTCTCCTTGAATAAATTGCCTTATAGAGACCTTTTTTTTCCTCATCTGTAAATTCTTCTGCCATCTATTAGACATCTTTCTTCTTTTTATTCAATCCTTCTTTTCTTAAACGTTAATAATGCCTGCACCTAATCTTTTACTTCAATGGGCCGGTAGTCTAGCCGGTTAGGATACTGCCCCGACATGGCAGTGATCGTGAGTTCGAATCTCACTCGGCCCACTTTTTTTTAATTTACGTTGAACTCTTGAACTCCTTTTCAATTAAACTCCAGGAAGTTTCTGTGGTTATCTTTCCCTGAGCACTAAAACCTTTGATATTGCCATTTAGAACTGCTTGATATATTTCAGAATTAACATCAGACGCTTTTAGAATGAATGTGTTTTTCAAAGGAATTTCTACTCCAGAATAAAATACTGCCCTACCAGGCATTGAAATATCTTCAGTGGAGTACTGACCTGAACCCAATAATTGCCCATCTGCATAAAGTTGGTAACCAATAATTGGAACTGTAAATGTTTTTTCACTTGGATTCTTTACAAGAAAAGTAACTTCTAATTTGGCAACATTTTCAATTTTGTTAACATCTTTAACCTCAACATTTTGTAATTTAATTTGAACTTGTTCTAATTCTGAATTGTCAAGACTAGCATACCATACAATTATGCCCATCAATCCAAATAATCCTGCAATTGATGCATAAACTATCATTTTACTTTGTAACCCCAATTCAATGATATCACATTATGTACAACTAAAAAAGGTTGTCAAGATCCAAATACATAATATTTGATTTGAAACATGAATTGTTATGACTCCATTAGAGCAAGCAATAATTTTGTGGATTCATCTTCTTTCATCTGCTATTTGGGTAGGAGGCTCAATTTTTATTGGAATTGTTTTTTCACCTCTTCTTAAAACAATGTTTGGTTCTGTTGAAGAAAGAATACAAATTATGATTAAAGTTGGTAAAAGATTCAATAAAATCGCGGTTCCATCATTAATAATTCTCATGGGTACTGGCTTGTACAATTCACATGTGCTTTTGAGTAAACCTGATTTGTTAATGGCTACAAGCTATGGAACTTTTCTTATCATTAAGATCATTTTGGTCATTGCATTAATTATTACATATGTAATACATGTAAGAGTAATTAGAAAAGATGTAGAAGACAAGATAATGTCAAAACAAATGTCTCCTCAGCAAATTCAAAAATTAAGAAAAAAAATTATTATTCTTGGAGAAATTACAGTAGTTTTATCCGTAGCAATCCTATTTTTTGCATCTTTACTTGATGTTGGTGTTTGAAACACCTTCTATTCTAATCTCAAACCCGTCACTTAATTTACCTATACCATATTTACAACCAGTAATTTTTGAAGTCACAAACAAATTTGTCTCTAAATGTTTTGAAATATTATTAACTCTAAAAATTGTCATTTCATTAGTAAGACTTGCTGGTAAAACAAGCATATCTGCAAGGTATTCATCAACACCAAGATTGTTTTGAGTAAAGTTTTCTAGATCCAAATTAAATTTCTCTGTTTTATTATCAAAAATTGAATCAACTCCAATTATTGATTCCTTATCTACACTAAAAATCAATAAAGATGCTCCTGAATCAATTGTATTTTCTTCATTTATCTGTGTTTGAACAATAAATTTTTTTTCAGTTAATTTTCTTTCAATACTTTTCACCTGATTTATTATTAATTCGTTCGGTAAATTAGAAAATGAACAAAGTAATTTTACATTTTTTGTTTTTCTTTTATACAATGAAATTGACTTTACATTAGATGGTAAAACATCTAAATTTACTTCTCCACCACCTTTAGGATAATAACCACGTTTGATTAATTTAATTGAAAATTTAATTCCCATTCTTGAATATGCTTCTCTTAAAACATATTGAGTATAGTCAATTGTTGGATTCCATAGAGTATCTGTTCCTCCTTTGATTGTTAAATTTAATTTTTTTTGACAAATTGCTGCTACTAGAATTAATACTTGTAATACTAGAGATATACTTCCAGCTGTTCCAACATCTTCTATTAGATTGCAACTTTTTACATTTCCTGGAACAAATTTTAAACTCGTTGATCCTATTTTTGCACCTTCTACATCTGCATCACAAATTTTTT
>JBOGRE010000117.1:0-3417 GCA_050749345.1 Nitrosarchaeum sp.
AAACTAGATGAAATTTTTGAGGAGCAAGACATTAGATTTGCAGGATTTGTAGATAATGAAGGAAATTTGATAAAAGGTAGATTTAGAGAAGAGATCATTCCATTTGAAACTGATGAGGAACAAAAGAAAATATTTAGAGAATTGGCATACAGGGTATCTACAAGGAAACATTTTGATTATTCTATGGGTCCAGTAAAATATTCAGCTTCACGACGCGAAAAATTAGTCATGATGAGTTTTCCACTAAAGAACAATATTCTTTTAATCACAACAGAACCAAATGTAAACATCGATAGAATAGCTTACAAAATTATTCAAATTCTTGGAAAAGAGTGGTGGGAATTTTCTGAGGAATAAAATAATTATCAAAGTACTAAAAAGTAAAAAAATGACACAGACATAAATTTATTCAGATTTAGGTTCAAAATCAAACAAATTTTTGAAAAAAATAGAATCATGTAATAAATCAGGATATGTAATTACTAATGTGACAATAAAAACTAGATACATCTTTGGTTGTAATCATGACAATAGAAATATTTTATCTACTATGATTTTTGAAAAAGGATTGGAGATTCCAACTATCTTTTGTGAAGATTGTGTCACAGTTTGTGATATTTGTCTTAAGAGAATGAAAACAAAAGTATACGATAATCTTGAACTGTGTGAAAAATGTTATTTCAATGTTATAAAAATTGCAAAGATTTAAGATTCTTGTTCTACAATTACATTTAATGTCATGGTAGTTCTGACATGAGGTAATTTCCTAATAGCCTTAGTAATTATATTCTCCAATATTTTGTATTCTGATGTTTCAACTTTACAAATAATATCATAGTATCCAAACACTACATCAGCCTCTTTTACTTCTGGAATGCGACTCAGATTTTTTAAAACATTGAATTCTTCGCCTTTATCGCTATGAATTACAACATATGCTTGAATATTATTTTTACCAAGCATGGATCCAATGAGTTTCTCAGATGTTCGAAATAGTTCTTCACTTTCTGAACGTGTAAGAGTCACGGTGGAATGTATTTTAGGCATCTTACGGATTACATTTGTGATGATTTTTTGAATTTTTTCTTCAGAGTCTGATTCTATTTTTGCAATAATATCATAAAGACCAAGTGTACCATGTACTTCTGTAACATTATCAACTGTTTTTAGTGATGAAATTACATTTTTCTCTGAACCCAGATCACAGTTTATGAGAACATATGCTTTTGTCAATTAACAAACTTCCATTATTGCTGTCCTTCTATTCCCATTAAAGTTAGTGTTGATCTAATTTTTGGGATTTTTCTAATCTTCCAAGTGATAGTTTCACGTAATGTCTCAACTTGTTTTGATTCTACCTTTGCCAATATATCATAGGCACCAAATATACCATGTACTTCTGCAACCCCATCAATTGATTTTAATTCAGAAATTACTGATTCCTCAGAACCTAGATCACAGTTTATCAGAACATATGCTGTCGCCAATTTATTATTCATCTCCCATTTTCATATTTTTAGTATCATCTTAAAATATATAAGAATAATCAAATTTACTTAAATATTAACCACTGAAAGATAGAAAAAATAGATAATTGTATAGCTATTATAAAAATCAGCTCAAATTTGTAAATAGATTATAATAAAATATTCTAAATGAATTATCTAAATAGAACATATGCGTCATTCATAATTTTTTCAAGTTCTGCAATATTTTTTGATAAAGATATTTTTGGTCGCAGTTTTGCACCACCCGTCATTCCTTTAGTAAATCTCATTGCCTGACCTTTAATGTTTGAAAATTTTATGTGGTATTTGGTGGTAAGACGAAGATATTCAAAAAATGAATCAAGTTTATCTTTTAATGAATATTGTTTGTAAGTTCCGGTTTTTAGATAATCATTTATTTGTTCAAACAAAAATGGATTTCCCATTGCACCTCTACCGATCATAACATAATCACAACCAGTTTGATCAATCATTGTTTTAGCATCTTCAGGAGTTGATATATCACCATTACCTACTATAGGAATATTAGAAATTTCTTTAAGTTCTTTGATCATTTTCCAGTCAGCATTACCTGAATATCCTTGAGTCACAGTCCTGGGATGAAGTGTAATCATTTGTATTCCCTCATCCTCTGCAATTTGTGCAATTTCTTTGAAAAGATAACGACTTGCATTAGTGACTCCTGAACGGATTTTCAAAGTAACAGGTTTTTTTACTGCGTGTACTAGAGTACTAAAAATTTGTTGGGTAAGATTAACTTCTTGTAAAAGTGCACCACCTGCCATTTGTTGTGTTATGTGTGGAGCAGGGCAACCCATATTGTAATCAATAATATCAAAAAACGGTTCAACGATCTTTGCAGCTTTTTCTAATGATAAAAGATCAGAGCCAAATAATTGAACAGAAAGAGGCCTTTCTTCTTCAGAGTATTCTAAAAATTCCTGTATAGTTTTCTTGTTTTCTTTTAGTTGTTGTTCTTTTGCAATTATACTATGAATACTAGTAAATTCGGTTACAACCAACCCAGCACCCATTTTTTTACATTGTAACCTAAGAGCAGGATCACTTACTCCAGCCATTGGAGCTAGAAATGCCCTACTTGAAAATTTTGGAAGCATTGTAACTGTTTTGATTTCTGGATATATTTATCATATCAAATTGATATTGTGCATATTTAGAAAGTCAAAAATATTAATTCTAATAATCAGGGCAACCGTCAGAATCTCGGTCACCATCATAATCTTCTGGTTCTAGAGGGCATAGATCAATATCATTAATAATACCATCTAGATCATCATCATGAACAAATCTTTGCTGTTCTGGAGCAATGTCTGGACAGCCGTCTGTGTCGTTATACTTGTTCCAAGTTTCTGGACTTATTGGACATGAATCAATTACATCTGGATATCCATCACTGTCAGAATCCGGTTGTGTTGGCATAGTTGATTCTGCCCCTTTTACATCAGGACAGCCGTCTCGGTCCAAATATCCGTTAAAGTTTTCTGGTTCAGTCACACATGAATCCCATCTGTCTTGAATACCATCGCCGTCAGCGTCTGGGAATTGATATTCAGTCGTGGCATTAGAGACAATATCAGGACAGCCATCTGTGTCTTGGAAATGATTATAGTTTTCAGGAGTTGATGGACATGAATCAATTACATCTGGAATACCATCAGAGTCAGCATCAAGTGTTGAATTAAGTTTGTCAGGGCAACCGTCAGTGTCTTGATAACCATTAATGGTTTCTGGTTGAGTTGGACACAAATCTAAATTATCTAAAATACCATCAAAGTCAGAATCCACAACTGTCTTGTAATCTATACTATCTGGACAACCGTCTTCATCTTGGAAATTATTGTATCGTTCTGCAACTTTTGGACAATTATCAACATTATCAGGAATACCG
>JBOGRE010000118.1:0-3307 GCA_050749345.1 Nitrosarchaeum sp.
AAATATGAGAATTGGGATTGTCGTAGATTATGGTTCTTTTGCAAATGCTTCGAGCCTGAATTTGATTGCAAAAAAGATCTTTTCAGAGTTGGGAAAATTAATGAATCAAAGAAAAGACTTTACCATTGCAGCCCTAAGATATGAGGAAATCGGCATTGGAAACATCAATCAGCATTACGATTGCATATGTGTTCCAAATATGGGCGGGTATAGATTTCCATCAAAAGGATTGCTTACATCAAATAATCTCATTATTGGATTAATCGGCATTGATGAGGTGGTTCTTGGCAGACAGGTTTACAAAACAGAAGCAAATTGGAATCAAAACAAGTCAATAATAAAAGATGAAGTAACAAAGTGGGAAAAATATTCAGACAAAATAAAAATAATTCACGTAGCCACGCAATCAGAAAAAATACAGATGGTAAAATATCTCAAGATACCAGAGGAAAAAATACAGATAATTTCACTTGGAGTTGATCATGAGGAATTCTTTCCTATAAAAGACAAAGAAATTCATAGGAAAAAAATTCTTGGGAAATTTTTCATGAAAGACAAGCCGTATTTTATTCACATAAGTGAATCCAACTGGGCAAGAAAAAACATATTTAGAATACTAGATGCTTTTGAAGAAATTAAAAAAAATGGAATCAATTACAATCTAATAATTATTGGCAGGGCAGATACGTCTGTAATTAAGAGGGCAAATGAAATAGACGGGGTAAAAGTTCTCGGCTTTGTGAGTAATGAGCATCTAGTTGAAATATTACAGGCTGCCGAAGCAATGGTGTTTCCTTCTTTACATGAAGGATTTGGATTGCCAACTGTTGAGGCACTTGCTTGCGGCATACCAATTATTGCATCAAATGTATTTAGCTCACCAGAGGTAATTGGGGATGCAGGACTGTACGTTGATCCTTATAATACCAAAGACATTTCTGAAAAGATGGCATTAATAGCAAAAAATCATTTGTTAAGATCCGAATTATCTGCAAAAGCCATACTCCAGGCAAAAAAATATTCTTGGGAAAAAACTGCAGCCAATTTGCTAGAATTAATTGAAAAAAACGTCAAAAATGCATCAAAGTTTGACTTTGATTCCTCCATTGAGATATCAGCAAGAAGAACACTAGTAACAATATGTAATATCACACCAGAACTGAGGGAGATTGCAATTCCGCATATTTTGGAATTTAATTATGAACCTATAGTGAGATGGGCAAATGAAGTAGGGCTGGAAAAATCAAACGTTAGTGAATTTCTTTTGCCGTTTAAAAAATGGATTGAAGTTAATTCTAAATACTAAGCACAGTGAAGACAGAATACAATGTCCATTATTGGCAGATACAGTACATTAAAGATGCTATTCAAGTTATCCAAAGATGCAATTAGACGTTATGGATTTGGATATTTTATCAGTACTGTTATCTTGGAGATAAGAAACAATGGGTTTCAAATTTTTGCCCCACAAAGAGAAACAAAGATTTCTAAATATTCTCAGAAAGATGCTTATGAAATTTGGTTAAAAAACACCAAAAATACACAAGAGAAAATAGAGCAATTAAAAAAAGAGATGAATGGTTTTACGCTAAAACCCAGGATGACAGTAATTCTTTGCATAAAAAATGAAACAGACATTGATCATATTTTGGAATCTCTGAGATTGCAGATATATGATAACTTTCACACTGTCATAGATTGTAAAAAAGAATTAGTTGGGGTAATGCAAACAAAAACAGAAAAATTTAGAGATATGGATTTTAGTTTTGAGAATTTTGCAGACTCTAAAAAAATTGTTGAAAATTCACAAGATGTGATAGTTTCTCTTACAAAATCAAATATTCTTACAGATGATGCATTTTTCTATGTTGTAAAATCCTTAAACAAGGATCCCACAATAGACATAGTTTATTCCGATGAAGATGAGATTGATGAGAAGCAAGGAAGGATAAATCCATTTTTCAAGCCAGATTGGTCGCATGACTTGTTTCTAAGTCAGGATTATGTGACGAGTTTTTATACCATTAAAAAACAAATTTTAAAAGAGATTGGTGGAATCAGAGACGATTTCAAAGATGCAAAACATTACGATATAATTCTGAGGGCTACCGACAAAAAAAGAAACATACACCATATTGCAAAGGTGTTATCAAGCATAAAAAAATCAGATACAAGTAAGGACTATCAGAGTTTTGCAAAAAAATCACTTGAAGATACACTGTATAGAAGAGACATAAAAGGCATAATACTGGATGGACTTGTCCCTGGTACTTTTAGGATAAAATACACTTTGAATGGAAATCCAAAAGTGTCAATCATAATACCTACGAGGGATCAAAAAGAGATTTTAAAAAGATGCATTATAGGTGTAGAGAAATGTTCTTACAAAAATTTTGAGATAATTGTTATAGATAATGATAGTAAGGAAAAAAATACAATAGACTATCTAAATTCACTAAAATATAGAGTAATAAAATACCAAGAGCCATTTAATTTTTCAAAGATGAATAATCTTGCAGTACAGCATGCAATAGGTGATTATTTGCTTTTTCTAAATGATGACACTTTGCCACTCAAGGAAGATTGGCTTGAAAATATGCTTGAGATATGCCAGCAAAAAGAGATCGGAGTTGTAGGAGCAAAGCTTGTCTTGTCAGATAATACAATTCAACATGCAGGATGGGTATACCTGAATACTGGAGCGGGATTGCATCCGTTTCAGCGAGTAAATTCTGATAGCAAGTCATTTAACGGGCAGATAAATGTGATAAGAAATTATTCTGCTGTTACTGGAGCATGTCTGTTAATCAAAAAAAACATCTTTGATGAAATAGGCGGTTTTGATGATGACTATGATCTTTATTACGGGGATTCTGATCTCTGTTTTAAAGTAATAGAAAAAGGATATAGAGTAACATATACGCCGTATGCGCTGTTACTACATGAGGGTTCAAAAAGTATAAAAAAACATGCAAAAGCATTTTTTTCTACAGAAAACCACTCCCATTTTGTAGAAAAATGGCCCCATATCAAAAATGGAGATCCGTTTTACAATCCAAATCTCAGATTGGATTATAGAATTAATTCAGATAATGAAATATGAATAATAAAGATATTTGAAAGTTTATCATTGTCTTTACATTTATGATGTTTTTTGGATTGAATGTAAAATCATGATTTAAAACTCTATTAATCATTAAAGCAGAGTTTTTTGCAAATGTGATTTTATAGAATGTGTTTGTTTGCCAGGTTTTGGCTTTTGTATTCGTTAGAATCACTTATTATTTTTCTAATATCATTTTCAGTG
>JBOGRE010000119.1:0-8016 GCA_050749345.1 Nitrosarchaeum sp.
ATTTTACAGCAGATAGTATAGGGGTAGGCCATCCAGGAACCATACCCATATTTGTAGCAAAGGCAGTTCTTGGTGGAGATTTGATAAAATTACTCACCACATCAATGAAAGTATCAAATAAAAAAATATCTCAGATATATGAATTCAAATATCCATCATACAAACATGGAATACCAAATGTAATTTTAGAATTAAAAGCAAGAAAATTATTAAAATCAACAACATAAAAACAAAATCGTAGAGTATTTTAATAATAACAAAAATTGGATTGTATGGAACCAACGCCGGAAGAGCCAAAGGACATAATTGTTCTTGGGGCAATTAAAAAAGGAGCTAAAAAATTTGAAAAGATACAGAATGCATCTCAAGTAGACGCTGATGAATTAAATTCAATTCTTGAAAAATTAGAGAGTAGAGGACTAATCACAGTAGAAGAAAAAAAGAGTTGGTTTGGTAAAAAAATAGAGATCAAGATCACAGAAAAAGGATCAAAAGAAGTAGAAGAGAGAATTCACGAACTGCAAGGTAATTGGAACCAAATGTCATTATTGTACAAAAGTGGGGACAAGCAAAAACTAAAGCAATACATGGATGATAACAAATCAATCCTTCCCACTATGATGTTCTTTGGAATAATGGACATGATCATGTTTTCAATGATGTTTAGCATGATGGGCATGATGATGACAGACTATGTACCAGCAGAAAGCATCCCAAGCGATACAGGTGGAGATGGTTCATCTGACAGTGGTTCTGATGGCAGCGGTGTAGATACAGGTGGTTCGGATGGTGGCGGATTTGACTTTGATGTCGGATTCTAAGTTAAACAAAGTTGATATTTTATACTTATAGAATACATACAGTTGATTTACAGCTCGTATGACAATTTAGGTTTAGTCAAAGTACTGTCATTTCTAAAATCACACAATACAGAATATCTATCAGGTCAAGATTTGAGTGATGTCTTGAGAATAAGCAGAGTTGCAGTTTGGAAAAATATTAAAAAAATCAGAGAGTTAGGATATAAAATAGAATCAAAACAAAAGCTAGGGTACAGACTCGAGTCCAGTACAGATATGTTGCTACCATGGGAAATCACATCAGGGTTAAAGACCAAAATATTTGGGAAACAAGCATATTATTTTGATTCAATTGATTCTACACAAAATCAAGCAATGAAAATGGCTTCAGATGAAGTAAATAATGGAACAATAATAATTGCAGAAAAACAAACCAGTGGGAAAGGAAGACTGGGTAGAAAATGGATTTCACCTAAAGGAGGTATATGGCTTTCAATAATTTTACAACCAAAATTTGACATATCAGTAATCACATTATTTCCAATAGCTTCTGCATTGGCACTATCAAATGCAATAGAAAAAACACTGAATATCAAGTCAGAATTGAAGTGGCCAAATGACATAACAATCAAAGGCAAAAAAGTTGCAGGAATGTTAGTGGATGCATCATTAGAGTCAAGCAAAATAGAAAATTTAATCCTGGGTGTTGGAATAAATTTTGATATAGACGTTAAGCAAATTGAAAAGATCTTAAAAGACACACCGAATTTTTACGGAGTTACGTCATTGAGAGAACAAAATAAAACAATAAAGCCAATTTTACTAGTACAGTCATTTTTGATGGAATTGGAGCAGATATACGATTTATTGAATGCTGGAGATACAAAAAAAATCATCAGAGACTGGACAAGAAAATCATCAACAATTGGTCAAAACATAGAACTGAGTACAGAGAATGGAAAAATCAAAGGCAAGGCAATTAAAATAGACTACGATGGAGCATTAGTGATATCAGAAAATAAAAAAAATAAAAGAATCATTTCTGGAGATATAATATATCTTTCAAAATGATATAAATGGAATTCATATTTTTTTTGAAGATTTTCTAATATGCTTTCTCTTGTTTTTGGGTGTGTGTGAGAGTCTAGAAAATTTTCTATTTGAGATAAGATTGGATTGCTCCTTTAAGATATTTTTTAGACCATTTTGAATGTCAAAAATCACTTCAATCATGCCTTCTAGTGCCTTACAATATTGCTCATATAAAGACAGTAATTCAGATTGTTTTTTAGATACTTTATTGAGATGCTCATTTGTGCGTAAAATATTAGCAGAGATAATTAGCTCAGGCATGTCTGAAATTGGACCTCCTAATGCATCTAATTCTGACTGGATGTGTTGAATCCTCTTACGAAGATCATAAATAACTTCGCCTACACCTAATCCACTCAATCTAAAAACGTGTATTTGTTAAAAGATTAAAGATTTACTAATAGAATCAAATGAGATTTGGAACTAAAATAATAGTGATGTAAATAGTAACAAATTGTCATAAAAGTAAAATAAATTATGTCCGAAATTCAAATATCAAACATATTGATGTACGCTTTTCTAGGTGCGATTTTATTGTTCTCTAGTTTTATTTCAGTTCCAGTCTTTGCTCAAACTTTAGATGATGCACAGACAATGTTCAAACAAGCTAACGAGTACTTTGTAAATGGAAAATATAAAGAAGCAATTGTAATCTATGACAACATTTTAGAAAAGAACCCAAACAATATATCTACATTAAAAATGAAAGCTATCGCCCTAAGCAATTCTGGATATCATGAAAAATCACTAAAAGAGTTTTTCAAAATTCTTCAGTATAGATCAGACGATATTACAGCTCTTACGGGAATGGGTATTGGTTTTGGGAATTTGGGAGAATATCAAGAAGCCAAGTACTATTTTGAGAAAGCAGTCAAGAAAAAACCAGATAGTATTATGATCAACAATTATAAAGAATTTACAGATAAGGTGATTGCAAAATATCCATATATTGCAACAGTAAAACCAGAAGGTCTAGAAGAAGAAATAATAAAAATTCCAGTATGGGTCAAACCAATAGCAAAATGGTGGTCGGAAGGACAAATCCAAGATTCAGAATTTGTATCATCTTTATTATTTATGATAGAAAATAAAATTATACAGATTCCATCAGTAGAAACAAAAACAGAAACAGTAGATAAAATACCAGATTGGATAAGAAACAATGCAAAAAAATGGGTGGAAAATACGATAAATGATCAAGATTTTGTTTCAGGAATTCAGTATATGATGGAGAAAGGAATCATAATTGTAAATATTAAGAAATCACAAGATGAGATTCAGAAAGAAAAAGATAATGAATTTTATTTGTTTGAGAAATATTTACACAATATTTCAAAGAATGTTTCAGATGAAAAAAGGTACATAGAATATCCAAATCCAAGTCAAGATGTAATAAAAAAATTTCTCAGAGACTATATAAAATGGAATTTTGAAGAAGAGGTAAAAACAGCATCTAGTAATTTCCCTGACCCCACATATGAAATCATAGATAATGTAGATATCATTCATTACAAAGTTTTTGTAAATGAACAGCCATCAGGATTGCCATTGGATCATGTCAGTACATTGAAAAATTCATTTTTGTTTTGGGAAAATCAAGAATTAAGCACCAATGGGCAAAAAGCCAGAATTAAATTTGAAATTATCAACCAAAAACAGGAGGCAAATGTGTGGGTTACATGGGTAGTACGAGATATAGGGCAAGGCGTACTTGGTCATGCACATTTAGGAAAGGGAGTAGTAGAAGTCACATTAGGCGATTACAACTGCGATGGAAGCTTTCAACTGTATGATGTAAAAACTGTTGAAAAAATAATGACACATGAATTAGGTCATTCAATAGGACTTGAACATTCATCTGTTCCAAATAATATAATGTACACTTCGTTAAAACCAAATTATGCATATTGTCTACTAGGATAATTTCTCAAATTAAAAATCATGATAGATAAAAAATTAGTTGCCCCTAATGATAATATCATTCTAATTCTATAAAATTAGAACAAGCATTAGCTTGACCTACACACAATTAACCTGCAGAAGTTATGTAAAACAAATAATAACCTAAATACAAAACCTGTAATTAATGCTTAAAAGCACGATGATCTCTGGGCCAAAATGTCCTTCATGTGGGGATAAAAAAATGGTAACAGATGAAACTACAGGAGAATTGTTTTGTGGGAAATGCGGTTTAGTAGTTTCAGATAAAATTTCAGAGACGGGTGCAGAATGGCGTTCCTTTGCAAATGATGATACAAACAGAACAAGAGTAGGTGCTGGAACATCATTGACAATGCATGATATGGGATTATCAACTGTGATTGGTGCTGCTAACAAGGATTCTACTGGAAAACCACTTACATCATCAATGAAGAGCTCAATTGAGCGATTAAGAACGTGGGATAGTAGAACACAAGCACATTCTTCTGCAGATAGAAATCTAAGACAAGCACTAAATGAAATGGACAAATTAAAAGACAAACTTGCACTAACAGATGTAGTCGTAGAAAAAGCTGCATACATTTATCGAAAGGCCATGGAGAAAAAACTCGTAAGAGGTCGTTCTATTCAAGGTCTAGTTGCTGCATGTCTTTATGCATCTTGTAGAAATACGGAAACACCTAGAACTTTGGACGATGTTGCCAAGGGCATTAACATCAGAAGAAAAGATGTTGCAAGATGCTATAGATTGATTTTTAGAGAATTAGAGTTAAAAATGCCAGTAGTAGATCCTGTTAAAGGGGTATCAAGAATTGCAAGCATTGCAGAATTAAGTGAAAAAAGCAAACGAAAAGCAGTTGCAATACTAGAACAAGCAAAAAAAATAGGTATGGTTGCTGGAAAAGACCCCATGGGAATAGCAGCAGCTGCGTTGTATTTGGCATGTATTAGTACGGGTGAGGTAAAATCACAAAAAGATATCTCAATTGCATCTGGAGTAACAGAGGTAACAATTAGAAACAGATGTGCCGGTTTGAGAAAAATGCTTCAAAATTAATGAGGAAAAAATGCTAAACAATGAAAATGCATGGTCAGATTGGTTAGACTATAATGAAGAAACTATTTCAAAAACACCACAGTCTCCAGGAGTCTATATGATGCATGCCTCTATGAAAATTTTATTCATTGGAGGTTCTGAAAATATCAAAATAAGTATTCAAGACAAAGAAGGAGTTCCATGCATCTCAAGAGCTACAAGATTAAGATACATGCAAACTTTATCTTATGAACAAATCACAGATGATTTGATTAAAGATTATCAAGACAGACATGAGGGAAAACTTCCTCAATGTATGCAAACACATTAAAAAATTAAACATTGAGATAATGCCAATGATTTTAAAAATTAAAGTGCAAAATCTTTGAGTCGCCGATATTCCATTTTATCCCACGGATATACAATGTATTCATTATATTTGGTCTTTTGAGCATATACTAGTTGTTTTGGATATTTTTTACCTCTTCTTGCAAATAATGTAGCATATACAAAATTTGAAGGATCAGATACTTTCGGAATTATTTTTTTAAACGTTTTACCAGAATCGTAAATATCATCAACAAAAAGAGAGTCAAGAGGAATTTTGTTTTTATCAACGAGTATCGTGTCTATTCCCATATGATCAGCCAAGAGTCTTGCCGGAACTAGACCTCCGCGGCTAATTGTAGAAATGCTTGAAAAATCTTTTGATAATGCAAGAATTTTCTCGGAAAGTAATTTTGTCAGTTTTTCAATATTAGCCCATGTCAAGTTTTGAGAATCAGTTTTCATAATTATCGTGTATTTTATTAGAATTGAGTTGTATGAATCAAAAAGTTCACGATATAGATTTTTTGAGTGGGGTAATAAGTTTAATAATTTTAAACGGAATTTTACCAAAATCGACTTCTTTTTCAGAAGAGATTAGCAAAACATCATCATTTACCAAAGGAAAACTCATCACAATAACCTTGTCTCTATAAGACATTGAAAAATGAACTTCACCAAATTCCTTGTCAAATTCATGTCTCATACGAACTCTAAGTGCGAGTTCCATAAACATCATCTCATCTTGTTTTTGAGATTCCAATGCCATCATTCCCTTCTTCATACCACCTGCGACAAGATGCCCCCTACTATTGATAATTCGGGCAGACCTCATCTTAGGATCAAGACTCGTAATTTTTTGGCATATTTTTTCTAGTTCCTCAACATTAGCCATTTGTCTAATTAAACAAGCGAACTATTTATTGCGATCTATGGGTAGAGTAAGCAGTGGAATCTCAAGCTCCAAAAGATATTACAGATAATTACAAGCATCTTTCCTTGTTCTGGACAGATATCATCCATTTAATGGCAAGCAAACCACAAGCTTTGACTTCGTTAGGTCCTATGCGGGCATTTGCTTCAAATTCAAAGAAAATCTCAACTGAATTAATTCAGATCAATGAGAGTTTAATGGAGTTTAACAAATTTGTAACAGAATACTATAAGCAATTATCAGAAACTTGGAGTGATGCTCAAAAAAAAGTCAATTTGAAAGCACCTGACGTACCACATGATGTAGAGCAAATGGAGATATTTAAGAGAATTTGGATAGATATTTTCGATAATGATTTTACAGAATTGTTTGATTCAGAAAAATTTGGAGAGAATTACGGAAGGCTAGTTTCAAAAGAACTTGAACTTACAAAACATTGGAATAATATTTCAAATGTGATTTTACAGTCAGCAAACTTGCCAAGTAAAGCAGAAATTGATGAAGTATACAAAGAACTACATGCCCTTAAAAAAAGAGTGACAAAATTAGAAATTGAATTAAAAAAGAAAAGAGATACAAAAAATGAGGGGGGCGTAAAAAATGAAAAGTGAACCAAAATTTGACCCTAAACTCATAGATGAGTTGCTAAAATTTGGAAAAAATATTATGGATGCACCTAAATTAGTTTCAGCTCCAGATGAAATTAATCTAGAGGTAACTCCACATGACATAGTACAAGAAATAGATAAAACACGATTACTGCATTACAGACCACTTACAGAGAAACAATACAAAACGCCATTGCTAATTTCTTATGCGTTGATTAACAGATATCATATTTTGGATATACAGCCAGAAAAAAGTTGGGTTAGAAATTTACTGCTACAGGGATTTGACATATACATGTTAGATTGGGGAACACCTACAAGTATGGACAAGTATTTAGATTTTGATGATTATGTTAACGGGTATTTAGACAACAGTGTAGAATTTATCAAAGATGAATCATCAACAGAAAAAATATCATTACAAGGATACTGTACAGGAGCTACTATAGCAACAGCATATACAACACTGCATCCAGAAAGTGTGAAAAACTATATTGCTACAGCACCCGTAATTGACGGATGGCGAGATACTACAGTAATTAGCAATCTAGCTAAGCACATGGATGTAGATAAAATGGTGGAAGTTATAGGAAACATGCCTCCTGAATTTATGTATTATTGCTTTTCAGTACTAAAACCATTTGAGCAGGGAATTGAAAAATACGTGAATTTTTTCAAAAACATTGAGAATAAAAAGTTTATAGATAATTTCCTAAGAGTTGAAAAATGGTTGGGAGATACACCACCAATACCAGGTGAACTTTTCAGACAATGGATCAAAGACATCTATCAAGACAACCTGTTAATTCAAAATAAGATGTATGTCGGGGGAAGTCATATAGATTTGAAAAAAATAGACATGCCATTATTCACACAAGTTGCAGTTGGGGACCATCTAGTATCACCAGAATGTAGCATGCCTCTTCATTATGCAGTTGGAAGTGAAGACAAAATATTAAAGATGTATCCTACAGGACATGTTGGTATGATTGCTAGTTCATTATCTCAAACCAAAGTACTTCCAGAGTTAGGAAAATGGCTTGCAGAAAGATCATAAAAAAATAAAAAAAATAAAATCTACCACTAGTTGTTTTTTGTGGTGAATGCAGAGATCCAGGATTGTAGAATATTTCTGTTTAAATCAGCAAATGATTTTGCGTTGTCATTGAATGTTTTGATATTTTGTTGTGTTGCATCAATTGTTGCAAGAGTTATTTGATTCTGTATTGAAGCTGCTTTAACAAACTCTTCTGTAGTATCATGAATTACTTTTAATGC
>JBOGRE010000120.1:0-3700 GCA_050749345.1 Nitrosarchaeum sp.
GGTGAAGATATAACTCAACGCGATATTGCAGAAGCTGCAAGTGTAACTGAGGTTACAATAAGAAATAGATACAAAGGTCTAAAATTAGATCAAAATATGGATCTATAAAATAATTTCTTTACTGATATCTGACTAATTGTGAATCTATATTATTGATAAAGAGTTAACAGATCACATTGAGTAAAGAAGTAGATAAAATGTTGTCCCAAGCTTATGATCTTTGTGAAGATAGTAATTTTTCCGATGCCCTGAAACTATATGATTTGGCATTAAAACAAGAGCCTGAAAACATTAATGCATTAATAGACAAAGGTGTGACACTACAAAATTTGGGCAGAATAAAACAAGCTATAAAATATTTTGACAAAGCCCTATGTGCTGATCCAAAAAATCTCAATGCGCTAGTAAACAAGGGTGCATCATTACATACAATTGCAAAATACAACGATGCAATCAGATGTTATGATTTGGCCCTCAAGGTTGATAAAAAATGTGCAATGGCATTAGCTTACAAAGGACTATCACTAGGCGAGCTTGGAAATCTCACCGATGCATTAAAGCACTTTAAAAAAGCATTATCTATTGATCATGATTACGACCTTGCTAGTGTTAGCAAAGAAATGGTTAAAGAATTATTGAAGTCTATACAAAAATCTAAAACACAGTAACGTCACCTGGTGCTGGTTCACGTTTACTGTTTTTTTCATGGGATTCAAAAAATTCTTTATGCTCTGTATTTTGATGTACTCTGAGTTTTTCAATATTCTCAAATCCTATATGACACAAGTAACATTTTGGCTTATTTTCATCAATAATTGGCAATACCATAACGTTTGTAATTTGTTTGCCTACTTATTTCTTGAGACTAACAGTTAAGGAATATATCCTTTAACAATTTACTCGTTATATGTTAGAGCAACTAGTAGGCGAATCTAAGGCATTAGATCGAGCAATTGCTGGAGAAGAACTATCTTATGATGATGGTTTGGAATTGATGAATTATGATAATTTACATATGTTAAGTGCAGTTGCTGATATTAGTAGAAAAAAATTAGCAGGTGATACAGTAACTTTTGCTGCATCATATTACATGAATTACACAAATGTTTGTGCTGCAAGCTGTCAAATGTGTGCATTTTATAGAAAAGAGGATGCTGAAGATGCATACACCCTCACACCAGAACAAATTGAACAACGTGTTGCCATTGCAAAAAATATGGGTGCAACCGAAGTTCACATTGTAGGTGGATTTCATCCAAAACTCCCTCTAGAGTATTACGAAGACATGATGAGAATCATAAAGAAAAATCACCCGCAATTAAAAATTAAAGCACTTACCGCAGCAGAGATTTTCTACCTGTCTAAATTAACAAAAAATTCCGTCAAGGAGATTCTTTCTCGTCTTAAAGATGCTGGTCTTGATTCTATGCCTGGTGGAGGAGCAGAATTATTCCATCCTGAAATAAGAGGAAAAATCGTTAGAGGGAAATGTTCAGGACAGGAATGGTTAGACACAATTGAGCAAGCTCATAATCTTGGAATAAAAAGTAATGTCACAATGTTGTATGGTCATGTTGAAAATCCATCTCATATTATTGATCATTTAATAAAAATTCGTGAGTTACAAAAAAAGACCAATGGCTTTATCACATTGATTCCTCTAAAATTCAGTCTTGATAATACTGAACTTGAACAAGAACATTTAGTCGACAATGAATGCTCATCTGTGTATGATTTAAAAATTATTGCGTTATCTAGGTTGATGCTTGCAAATGTACTGAATAATATTTCTGTTTATTGGGTTGCGTATGGCAAAAAACTTGCACAAGTTGCATTATCTAATGGTGGAAATGACTTGGTCGGAACTGCCTTTTCTGAAGAAATTTACCGTGCTGCCGGAAAACCCACTACTTCATCTGTAGAAGAGTTAGCCACAATGGTAAAAGAAATCGGAAGACAACCAGCACAACGTGATACCTTTTTTAATATTATCAAGAGATTCTAACTTTTTTTACTTAGATGTTTTTTTATAGATTCTAATTTATCTTCCATTTTTACTTGCTTGTCTTTTCTTGAATCTATTTTTAAAATCACTTCTACTCTATTTACTCCTAGATTATGAACTACTTCCATAATTATTTTGGCAGCTTCGTAAATTTTATCGATATTATCTGACTCTAAAATTGTTCCCATCGAATTGATCTCACATCTTATTTCTTTGATGTTTTGTATTGCTTCTATTCCTTTAGCAATGTAGAAACTTGTACTTGTATCACCTGTCCCAATCGGATAGATACTGATTTCTGCATGAATCAATACTGATTGATCCTAATTTTGGGATTAAAGTGTTTAAAGTTTAGGTAATTGGCTTTTTTTCTTCTTTTACTGGGCTACCTTTTTTTCTCCTAGCACCAAAACTAATTAAAATTAACATAAACCCAATTCCAATTAAAATTCCTGCCAAAGTGTTCATGTCATGATGCTCTTGCTGTTTTGTCATCAAATCTATGATTTCCTCCTCAGTCATTCCGGATTGACCCACAGGCATTGTGACATTGAGATTGATTACGATGATTATGCCTATTGCTAACATTGTAATTCCACCAGCAAATATTTTTTTATCTACTAGCATATTTCTCATTAAAAGTTCAATTTAATCATATATTAGGTAATATGTAGATGAATTGTAGTAAATAAAAAGTGTTTTTACATTATTAATCTGTGTGACAAAATAATTGATCTATGTAAATAATTCAACTCTAAATTATAATTTACGTTTTTCTTCAACTCTTTTTTCTATTATTTTGATACATGCATGACATATCATTGATTTATCTGACATACTACGTATGATGTTGTTATCTTGAAATTCTGAATTATATGTGATACATATGACTAGTTTGTTCCACCACACTTCATAGTTTTCTTTCTTTTTTACGCAAACAAAACAATTTATCATGATTTTCTAAATTAATTACCGTAGATTAAAGATTTTGTTGATGCTTTGATTTTTTGTCTTGAATAGCTACACTAGTTATGTTTATCTATTGATTAATCAAGTTTCTTTAATTTTTTTTATTGTCAGTCTTCTTTTTTAATTCATACAAACAAATAAGAATACTTTTTTTAAAAATTATCCGTGTCTGTTTATCATCACAATGGTCCTCTTTTTTAGTGGTGATGAATTCGTGCTTGTTTGTCTTTTTAAGAAAATAACCGTAGGATAAATTCAATCAAAATGTCTATCTTGAAATAATTACTATTGTGCTTGTTGTTATTCGACTATCACAAGTTGCTATTTCAGTCAATCATTTTTTATATCCTGATATGTTTTCTATTTCTTTTAATCTACTGTGAAATTAAACCTTGGTTCAGTTGAACCTCAATTATTTCTGTCTTTATGTCTAGTTTACACGAAACAAGAATTTGATCAAAGATTGTTTTTAGAACCATTGGGCTGCTAAATCATTTTATAATTTGTCCTTTATTGTTAATCTATACGGCGTACTTTTGGTGATGCTTTCAAAGTTTCACCAAAAGAATATGGAGGCTTTGGAATAACAGGCAATATCGAAACATTATTTCCTATCATTTTTTGAATTTCTTCATCATATACTGATAACGTTTTACATTTTGGACAAAACCAACCCCTGCCTTTTATAAAACTACAACATTCAATAATGATGTTAAAGCCACATGC
>JBOGRE010000121.1:0-11160 GCA_050749345.1 Nitrosarchaeum sp.
CTATACTACCACTTGAGGGCAACACTAATTCATCCTAAGTGAATTTGGATGTTTGTTAGGCGTATTTGTATGAAAAAAAATGAGTTTTTTTGTTCGTAAAATCCGAGACTGGCTTTTTAATTTCATACAGTTTCATTCAAAATAGAATGAAACATCTAGGAGAGTTTCAAATTCCTAGATGCTCAGAAGTTTATGTACATAATCCCCTTGTTTAGAGTAGGTAATTTTCATATGATTTGAATTCTGGAATTAATTGTCTGAATCCATTGGTTCACTTTACAACGGTTTTCTAATTTTGTAAATATTATTACTACAAAAATTAAAACAAGAACAAGCCCATACAAAATCCCGGTTGTTTTCCTTTAGAGTGTATAACTCAGGGGGTAGAGGTGAGCTTTGTTCTCATACGTCTCATGATGTTTTGGAACTTAAGTGTGTCTATGAATCTCTCAGTCGTATTCTAACCATACGTGGTATTTTTTATATTTCTGAACAATTATTACATTAATTATACGCCCAATCTCTTACAATTGATATTTCAAAATCAAAATCGACAGTTATTTGAAATATACAATGATAAAGTTATTTTTCTAAACATAAACATATATCTTCCCAGCTCAACTCTTGAGACTCTACAAATTTAGAAATAACCAAAGATTCTCCCTTATTTTTTGAATCTTGGATCTTTTTCCAAACAATTTGTTTTTCTTCTTCTGTTGCCTTCATTTCAAACCAAATCCAAAATATTGTGAACCATGGTTCTGCTCTAGGATCATCTCGTACGTTAAATGATTCTTTTAACTTATCCCGCCTTGCCTTGGGACCATTTTCCAATTCGTCTATTCTTTTTGCAAAAATTTCCAGTTGCAGATTTTTCTTTCTAATCTCTTCTATTTCCTCCTGTTTTTGCTGGTTCTCCACCCTCAATATCGCCTCATCGGATATGGTCAAAAATGGAATTGCCTTTTGATATTCGGGGAATCGCTCAAAGTCCTCCTCTTGATACCTTTCATAATGTCTCTCTAATCCAACCTTGTGTCCCATCATGTCCTCTTTGTCCAGATAGTTTACCTTGGCACGCCTCATCATCGTGTTAAAATATTTTCTAAACCCATGATCTAGTGGAACCTCGTATCGCTTTTTACCCTCAGGCAGTGCCTGTCTCATTCCAATTGATTTTACAATCTTCTCAATTCGTTTTTTTACACCTATTGAATTTAGCCTGTGTATTGTGAGATACTTTACAGCCTTTAACAGAGGCTGATCATCTTTTGGATATACACCGACATCTGACCTCCATTTTTCCCGATACATCTCAATGTATTTGCATGCCTCTGGGGTAATGTGAGTCCAGTAACTTTCCTCATCATTGCCATATACTAACAAGGCTCCCCCTTTGTAGGAATTATCTTGGTTTTTGAATAACTTGATATCTTTCCATGTGAAATAATTCCACGCTTCCAGTCTGAATCCTCCTGAGGAGAACACGGTAATTATCACCTTGTCTGTAATGTCTCGTGCAATCTCTAGCATTTTTTGCAATTCTAATTTGGTGTATGCCCTGTCATCAGTTGTATTTTGTTTTCTCGGATATAGTTTGTGTAATGATTTCCAATGAATGGCAATTCTGTTTGCATCAAGTAAAACCTTGATGGGCTTGATATGATTCGCTAGTGTACCTGAACTTAACTGTCCTGATTCTACTAGTTTCTTTTCTTCTTTGATGTATGTTGCTATGATATCCGTTGCAAGATCTGTATTCTTTTTGGTCAAATTCACAAAAGACTTTACCATACTTTTCACATCTGACTTTCTAGATGTTTTTCCATACACCTCATCTGGGATTGATTTTAGAAACCATTCCAGTGCTTTTTTGTACTTTCTTGCGGTATGTGGGTTTTTTATGTTGTCTAGAAATAATTGGTAAGGATCATTTCTGCTGTTGATATCATCCAAGTTCATCTTCAATGATTTGTGATTTGGTGGGTCGTATTTTAAGAACAATAAAGATAGCGGGTCTAGTGGGATTCGGACCCACGACAACCGGATTAAAAGTCCGGTGCGCTACCTGGCTGCGCCATAGACCCCTGACAAAAATGTTTGACGTGTATAATTTAGTCTTTTACAAAATTTTCCACTCTTACAGAAACTTTTAATCTGGCAATTTGTTTGAAACAATTCATGCCCTTGTAGTATAGTCCGGTCTAGAATTCGACCCTGTCACGGTTGAGACGCGTGTTCAAATCCCGCCGAGGGCGCCTTTTATCTTCTTAAATAATTACTCATATTGTAATTTTATCTATTCTAATCGATCTGAATTTCTTGTATTGATATAATATGAGTTAACAAACAATTTCTATCTAATATGTTCTCAATTATGACCATTTTCTCTCTTTAAAGTTAATCTCTGGAAATTCTCTTACAAGAATATTAAAATTCAGGCAATTTTAGTAAATTCTGTTGTCTGAAGGAAATAAAGAATCTAAGGTAGAAACAACACCTGAAATTTCAGCATCAGAATCTGCATCAAAAGATATGGCAAAAGGTGCAGCAGCAAAAGTAGAAGCAGCAGCAAAAGCTGTAGCAGCAGTAGCTCAGGCAGAAGCTGAAGTAGAAGCAGCATTAGCAAAAGCAGCGGCTGCCAAAGTAATAGCAGAAGCAGCAGCAGAGGAAGAATACAAAGCAATAGCTGCAGAAGTTAAAGCAACAACAGCTAAAACACCCACATTTACTAATCAACGTAAAGGTGAGGAAATATTCAGAAGAGAGATGGGTGAACCAGAATTTTTCTTAGCCAAAAAAAATAGAATTCTAAGACCTATTCTTACATCCGAAGAACAAGATGAGCTCACAAGAAAAGTGGAGATTCCAACAGATAATATCCCAAAATATGTTCCACAGCATGTATTAAGTCCTGAATTCGGTGGCATGTCTAATTATGAATCTGGAGTAGGAAAATTTTTAGAAGAAACTAAGCAAAAACTTAAGAAACTAAAAAAAGAACCTAATGCATCTAAAAAAGATATAATCACAACACAACAAGAACTTGAATATTTAGAATCTATTTATGAAAATTATTATATTGGCATGAATGTTTTTCGTACTGCAAAAGGTGGAAGGAATAAACTTCCAGAATAAATGGTGATGGTATGAGTGAAATTAATTTTGATGTAATTAATGCAAGAGTCACTTTTAAAAATGTGCCACTTCACACATTATCAAGATTTAGATTTAAAGATCTTAAAATCGCATGTGAAACTTTTAAGAAAATTCCTGGTGTTACGGAATGTATAATAATTCAAACTGCAAGTCGAATTGAAATATTTACAGTGAGTAATCTGGAAACAGGAGACACTCCAGATGGAAGAAGAACAGAAGGAAAATCACTCGTTTTAAATCAAATTAAAAAAACTTGGGAATCTATATCAGAACTAGAGCAAATTGACATTGATCACTTTGATCAGATTCTTGAAGTATACAAGAGTAATGATGTCTATCTTAATCTTTTAAGATTAGCATGTGGTTTGGATTCTCTAGTTGTAGGAAAAGAAGAAATATTGAATGAAATTAAAGCATCACTTTCACATGCAAAACAGATTAATGTATCAGATAGTATTTTGAATAAACTATTTGAAAGTGTTATAAGAATTGCAACTCGTATTAGAGAAACAACTGGTATAAGTAAAGATGTGATATCTCTTGGAGATGTGGCTGTTAAAATCGTAGATGAAAAAACAGGTCTGGATGCCAAGAAACGTATTTTGCTAATAGGTACGGGTGAACCTGCAGCAATGGTTGCTAAAACTCTTAATAAAAAAGGATATGCATTTGATGTTACAAGTAAAACAATTGAACGTTCAACCGGTTTTTCTAAAATATTAAATGGAAAACCAATATCATTTGAAGATGTTTTGACTGGATTTGATAAATATGATATTATTTTTGTTGCAACTACCTCTGATTACTTCTTAATTACATTTGATAGAATAAAACTAATTATGGAAGAAAAAAAGAAAGGTACATTGATTTTAGATTTATCTGACCCAAGAACAGTTAATGAAGACATAACTGCACTTTCAGGAATTAAATTATTATTTAGAGATCAGATTGCCGAGATATATGAAGAAAATGTAAAATCTAGAACTGGTATGGTGCCAGCAGTAGAAAAAATAATTGAAAAAGAAGTTCCAATTCTTGAAGCAACAATGAAACGAATTAGCATCTAATTTTTTGGTTAGATACTTTCTATAATTATAAAATAAATAATTAGTGATAATGGATAGCTCTTATTTCTTTCTAAGAATAAATTGCATTAGAGCCTCTTTTGAGTAATCTATTCCATGTACCTCTTCAGTATGTTTTCCAAATTCTTGTATTACTTGTTCTATCTCTCCCTCAGCTATAAAGTCACATTCAAATCCATAGTCACTGCATTTTAATTTTGACATATCTCCTCTGCAAATCTTTGGGTATAAATATTAAAAGATATTGTTTACTCATAAAAATAGAATTTCTTCGCAAATCGTTTAAAAAAGGAGTTTATATTATATCCGTTATTACTGCCCATATTTTCCAAATTATTAATTGAATTTTTAATGTGAATCTGATCTAAATTTATCATAAAATATCTGGAATTGAAATTTAACAGAAATATTTTTATTCAAAGTAGTAAAAATTACTCTATATGGTAGTAGAACATAAGGCAAAAATCACTTACATGCAATTGCTCAAAGAAGATCTTGTTGTAATTCGTTTAGTTCCAAATAAAGGCATGCCAAAATATACTACAGGTCAATTTCTTACTCTGGGATTGCCAATCCCCTCCGAACAAAAGATTGTTCGAAGAGCATACTCTATTGCATCACATCCTGAAAATAGAGATTATTTTGAATTTGTAATTAGATGGGTTAGGAAGCCTTTGCCAGGTCGTGTTACAACTGAGTTATTTTATGCAAATGTTGGTGATGAAGTATATTTGGGAGATCCTACAGGTAACGCTTTATTGATTGATGATAAATTACTAAACGGTCAACCTGATAATAGAAGAATTGTTTGTGTTGGTGGTGGAACCGGTCTTGCGCCATTTATCGCTTTTGCTAAACATCTTCATGATACTGAAGATAAAAGAGAGATTATTGTTTTTCATGGTGCAAGTTATGTTGATGAGCTAAGTTACAAAGAATTACTTACAGACTTGGAAAATGAAAGTATTGAGAGAGGAAAAGACAAATGGAATTTCAGATATAGAGCAGCTATTAGTAGACCAAAAGAATTCTTTAATCGATCTTGGGCAGGTCATGTTGGCAGAGTTGAATCTTTCTTCAAACCAAATAAAAATGGTGTTTCACCTTTAGAAGAAATGGTTGGAGAAAAAATAACTCCTGCAAATACCAAAGTCTACATTTGTGGATATCAGGGTACAATTGATGGAGTTATTGAATATTTGGGACCCGAAGGATTTGTTACAAAGGAAGAAAAACGTAAAGACGGAAGTTATGAAATCAAGTATGAATCATACGGGTAGATAGAATTAAAATAATTTGTATTGTCTTTGCATTATTTAAAATTTAATTTTTTTTGATATGTTTTTGAATTATGGTTCTCTCATATCTTATCTCTATTTTTTTATTTGTGAAATAACATCATCTATGATTTTCTGATTTGTTGCTGCAATGAATGAAATTCGTGTTTTGTAACTAAGATCTGCATCAAGAGGATTCAAATCCTCATCTAAAAGTAATCCTCCTGCTTCCTTTACTATCACATATCCTGCGGCAATATCTTGAATCCTAATTTTGTTTCTTAAATCTATAAAAATATCCATTAATCCGCTTGCAAATAAGGCCATTTCTAGTGCATTTGCACCAAAATGTCTTATGTGATTATGTTGCTCAAATATTGGATGTAATCGATTCATCAATTCAGATGTAGCCCCTGAAGTGTTGATTCCAATGATTTTGTAAATTGGTTCTTTATCATGAACTTTAATTTTTAATTTATTCAAAAATGCCCCTTTGCCTTTTGATGCCCAATACATATCTCCATTTGATAGATTTGTTATTACCCCATCTGTAATAGAACTCAATTTATCTTCAGTTGCAAATGCTAATGAACTACAGAAAAACGGTATTCCTCTTACAGCATTTGCAGAACCATCAACTGCATCCATAATGATAAATCCTTTAGGGTTTTCAGACAATTCTACTCTACCACATTCTTCTCCTAAAACAACACAATCAAAATTAATTTCTTTAAGATAATCTAGTACTGTTTTTTCAGCAATAATGTCTATATTGCGTGAAATATCTCCACCTGCACCTCTTCCAAAATCTCCTGCAGCATCATCTGTCCCTGCTAAATCTTTTACATTTTCATAAATCTGTTTTGAAACCTCACGAAGAATTTCAATAACTTCCATTATTTTCTTTCTCTTTCCTCGTAATTTAAGTGAAAGAAATTTTCTAGTTTTGAAAGCATAAATAATAATAAAGCAGATCATCGTATGTGAGTGGAAAAGATCAATCTGTTATAAGCAAAGAATCTTTGATGAGTACAAAACCTGGAAAACAAATTATGAAACAAGGACTATTCAAATCAAAAGGTTACAAATTATTTACTCAATATAAAGAAGAAACAGAAACCGAATTTCCAAATTTTGCAGATAGATTTGCTAGAGATCTCTTACATGAAATCAAATCTGATCTTTCCCCAAATTCAACACAACAAACATTTGGAAATGAAATAGGTTCTTCCGAAATCATTCTTCAAGCCTCTGAAATCAACAGTATAAAATCGAAATTAGAAAATCTAGATGTAATTAAAGATAGAGTGATTCGTATTTTAAATTCAAATTTTGTGAAAATGACCTTTCCTGTATTTAATGCGTTATTTGATGGAGCTTCCAATTACACTGGAAAAAAAGATCCTCAATTAAGACAAAATGTTGTGGAAGGTCATATTTTGGCAATTGATCTTAGTGAACCAATGGATAGAATTGTAGACAAAGATGAAGACTTGGAATATCTTGATGATTACAAATTAATGAATCCATATATTTTGAAATTAGCTCGAGATAAAATTTCTAAAGGTGGCGATCAAGTTCTAAAAGAATTTGAAGAAGGATTCAAAGATGTTCGAATAGGTCAATATCTTGATGAAAAATTAAAATCAAAACCAACTATGATTACAGAAGAAGAAATGAATCTATCTTACAAAAAATACCGATCTGTAATGGGAACAGCTGGAAGAAATATGGCTTTCGCAGAAAGACCTCTTGGAGAGATTTTCTATCTGGGAATGGCAAGAGCTGCCGAAGGTGTTGGATGTGGAAATGAAATTGAAGATTCTATTAAAAATGGATTTGTAAAAATCCCTTCTTGGCCATTGTATTACACTTTATTATCAAATGATGTCAAAAAAGGATTTGAACTAACATTGGAAAAAAGCAATTTGTATCTTCAAGATGCTCGTCTAGCACTTAAATTACTACCTGAAGAATTTTCACATACTGAATTTTTAGAATTTTTGTTTTTGACTGTTGAACACTATAATCAATATTGGTATAATCAATTACAGAAAGCAAACAAATGGTCAGAATTTGAATCTAAACTCCCTAAGTGATTAAATTGATGTGGTCTGAAAAATATAGGCCTAAGAATATTTCTGATATGATTGGTAATGAAGAATCTAGGTCTTCAATAATTGAATGGTTTACAAAATGGAAAAAAGGTACAAAGCCACTTTTACTAGTTGGTCCACCTGGAATTGGAAAGACAACAATTGCATATCTTACTGCAAAACAATTTGGCTATGACATGATTGGACTAAATGCAAGTGATGTAAGGGGTAAATCTCGAATTAATGAAATTCTCTCGCCTGTATTAGGTAATGTCAGCGTATTGGGGATTCCCATGATTTTCATTGATGAAGTTGATGGAATTCATGGTAGAGGTGATTATGGTGGTGCAGAAGCATTAATTGAAATTTTAAAGGAACCTACGGTACCTATCGTACTAGCTGCAAATTCAGATACCTCGGATAAAATGAAAAGTATCAAAAAAGTTGTTAAAACTATATCTTTCAAACCAATTCCCCCACGACTTTTGAAAATATACCTTGAAAATATTTTGAAAAAAGAAAATGTAACACTCAGTCCAGGTTCTATGATAAAAGTATTAGATAGATCACAAGGTGATATTCGTTCGATGATTAATTTGACACAATCTCTTGTTACAGGATTTAATCCTCAAACTGAAAAATCATTTGAACGGATAAATGTGGAAGATGGTATTAATGCATTTTTTAAAGCGAATTCAATTGATGAAGCTAGAAGCGTTTTGTATTCTATGCAAATTGATCCGAAATTAAAAATAGATGCTTTTTACTCTAGTATTATTACTAGTAATTTAGATAACCACACACTTGCAAAATTCTTGGAAATTATTTCTGAAGCTGATATGCTTTATGGAAAAATTATGAAAACTCAAAATTGGAGATTACTACGTTATCTCAATGAAATTCTGATTGGATTATATCATAATGATGAACGAATAAGATATTCCCAATACAATCTTTCATGGTCACTTTTAAATCGTATTAGATGGGATGGGAAAAAAATCAAAGCATTATCTTCCATCATGGCAAAAAATTTACATCTGTCATCTAGTACATTTGTTTCTATATGTTTTCCATATGTATTATTTTGTATAAAAAATAAAAAATTAAAATTAGAATTAGAAGATACTTTTGATGATATTCTTGAAAAGGAGATTGAGTCAATTCGATGAGCTGGAGAAAAATTCCAATGAAGTTTCCAGGCACTTGTATTATTTGTAATGAAAAAATCGAAGTAAATGAAATTGGATTGTGGGCAAAAGGATTAGGAGTGAAACATGAAAAATGTGCCAAGATAAATGAACTTCAGTGTGTTGTTTGCAGAAGTTCAGCTGGGTGTACACAGTGCGAATTTCAAAACACATGTGACATCCAGAAGGTTTCTCAGTTATGTATATGCAAAAAATGTAGCGAAGAGAAAGATTCTTTTGATTCTTACCAAAAATCTGTAAAAAAGAATTTTTCACTCTTAAATTTGAACTCATAAATTAATGAGCTGTTCCCAATCATTAGATCTGAGTGAATGTCTTTAAAACAATACATTATGTTCTAATAAATTCGAAAAAATAAAACTAAATTAATATAGGAAGATTTCTTTCCTACAATATCCAATGCACTTTGAGAAAATTGAGGAATATTTTAAGAGAAATAAAATATCAATACATGGTGGAGGACAAGATAAAATCAAAGATCAACACGATAAAGGTAAATTAACTGCTAGAGAGAGAATTGATCTTTTATTGGATGCTGGTACTTTTACTGAGATTGATCCATTTACAACTCATCATTACTATGAATATGATATGCAGAAGAAGAAATTCTACACGGATGGTGTTGTTGGTGGATATGGAATAATAAATGGTAGACAAATCTTTGTCTTTGCTTATGATTTCACTGTGCTTGGTGGCACACTAAGTCAGATGGGGGCTAAAAAAATTACAAAATTAATGGATCATGCAATTAAGACAGGTTGTCCTATAATTGGAATAATGGATTCAGGTGGTGCAAGAATTCAAGAAGGAATTATGAGTCTTGATGGATTTGCTGATATTTTTTATCATAACCAATTAGCTTCTGGCGTTATTCCACAAATCACTGCAAGTATTGGTCCATCAGCTGGAGGCGCTGTATATTCACCTGCTATGACTGATTTTGTTATTATGGTTGAAAAAGCAGGAACTATGTTTGTAACTGGACCTGATGTAGTAAAGACTGTTCTGGGAGAAGAAATTTCATTTGATGATTTGGGAGGAGCAATGACTCATGCATCAAAAAGTGGTGTTGCACATTTTATTGCAAAGAACGAGTATGAATGCATGGATTATATAAAAAAGTTAATCTCTTTTCTTCCACAAAATAATACCGAAGAACCACCAAAAATAAAGACCGATGATGATCCAAATAGACTTGATCATAATATAATCAATATTATTCCCGATAATCCTTTACAACCATATGATATGAAAGAAATCATTAACTCTGTTGTTGATGATCATGAGTTCTTTGAGATTCATGAATTGTTTGCGCCAAATATTATTGTTGGTTATGGTAGATTAAATGGTAAAGTGGTTGGTATTATTGCAAATCAGCCGTTGCATCTTGCTGGTGCACTTGATATTGACTCATCAAATAAGGCAGCTAGATTCATTAGGTTTTGTGATGCATTCAATATTCCAATAATTACCTTCGTAGATACTCCTGGTTACATGCCAGGTTCTAATCAAGAACATAATGGTATCATTAGACATGGCAGTAAACTTCTCTATGCTTATTGTGAGGCTACTGTTCCTAGAATTACACTTGTAATAGGAAAAGCATATGGTGGTGCATACATAGCTATGGGAAGTAAAAACCTAAGAACTGATGTGAATTATGCATGGCCAACTGCACGATGTGCCGTATTAGGTGCTGAAGCAGCTGTAAAAATTATGTATAGAAAAGAATTATCTGGCGCATCTGATTCTGAAGCTCTTAAAAAACAACTTATCAGCGAATTTTCAGAAAAATTTGAAAATCCTTATGTTGCCGCATCTCATGGTACCATTGATAATGTAATTGATCCCGCTGAAACAAGACCTATGCTGATCAAAGCATTAGAAATGCTTGCAAACAAAAGAGAAAAACGAATTCCAAGAAAACATGGAAACATCAATTTGTGATTAATATGATTGAGAAAGTTCTTATTGCAAACAGAGGAGAAATTGCTTTACGTGTAATTAAGACATGTAAGGCACTTGGAATCAAAACTGTAGCAGTGTACTCTGATGAAGATTACAATTCTTTACATGTAAAACAAGCTACAGAAGCATATTATATTGGTGAGGCTGCTCCCGCAAAATCTTATCTAAATCAAGAAAAAATCATTGAGACCATCTTGTCTTCTGGTGCAGATGCTATACATCCTGGTTATGGTTTTCTTTCAGAAAATTCTGACTTTGCAGGTAAATGTGAAAAAAATAAAATTAATTTTATTGGTCCGACTGCAGCATCTATGGATCTTTGTGGTGATAAGATGCAATGTAAATCTGCTATGCTAAAAGCAAAAGT
>JBOGRE010000122.1:0-1943 GCA_050749345.1 Nitrosarchaeum sp.
GTGTTATCGTTAGGGTCCACCCCTGTAATGAGATTTAGCATAAATGCTGCATCCTCCACGGTTCTAGTCAGAGGTCCAATCTGTTCAATGCTATTTGCATAAGAAATTAGACCGTATCTGCTAATCAACCCATAAGTAGGCTTGTACCCAACAGTGGAGCAAAAACTTGCAGGGTTTCTAACAGAACCACCCGTATCAGAACCTAGTGATGCAATGCACTCAAATGCGCTGACAGATACTGCACTGCCTCCAGAAGAGCCTCCAGGAACATAATTGATATTCCACGGATTTTTACTTGGACCGTATGCGCTAAATTCTGTAGAGAGCCCCATTGCAAATTCATCAAGATTTACTTTTCCAACAAAAATTGCATCTTGCTGTTTTAATTTTGTAATTACTGTAGCATCATACGGTGCAATGAAATTTTCAAGCATCTTTGAGGCGCATGTTGTTCTAGTATCTTTGATGCAAATGTTGTCTTTAATTGAAATTGGCATGCCAAAGCATTGCCCAATTTTTTTTCCCGTTTTTATTTTTTTATCGATTTCTTTTGCTTGATCAACTGCCTTATCATTTAATGATAAAAATGCATGTAAATTGCCATCGATATTTTGTATTTGCTCCATAGTTTTTGCAACAAAATCTTCAGCAGAGATGTTTCCAGATTTTACTCCACTAATAAATTGCAGAGCTGAAATTTTTATATTCAATTAAACCATCTTCGGAGCTCTAACATAGGTTCCTTTATAGTGATTAAGTTTTTCAATGAGTTTTTCATTAAATGGAATGTATTTGTCTTCTCTCAAGTTAGTAATTGGAATTTCCCTGACAGATATTTCTTCAGATTCAACATCTGCTGAATCTAAAATATCAAAATATACGAGCATTTTATCAACACGTTCAAAGATTGTAGGATCATCAATTTCAATTTTCATTAGTTTTGCAATGTGTTCTATTTCTTCTCGAGTTACCATTTTCAAATCACCTATGGTGTCAATCTGTCAACATCTCTTGGATAAAATGTGACATCTCGAATATTTTCTGTGCCTGTAAGAGCCATAATGAGTCGCTCTAAACCAATACCGCATCCAGCATGAGGAGGTACACCATAATCAAATGCTCCCAAATGATACTCAAATGCATCAGTCTTCATTCCTTTATTTTTCATTCTCTCTTCAATCTCATGCCGTTTCTCAATTCTCGTACTACCAGAAGACAGCTCCAAATCTCCAAACATTAAATCAAATGATTCAGAAATTTTGGGATTTGTTTTACTATCTTTTACGTAAAATGGTTTAGGACCCAGAGGCCAATCTTTGATAAAGTAAAACCCTTCTACACCGATCTTCTTAAGATTTGAAGGATAAAGATCATCACCCCATTCAGTTTTTGCACCTGCTTTTTGCATTTTTTCTACCAATTCATCATAAGAGTATCGTGGAATGTGTTCAGGGTTTTGAGGAATGATAAACTCAACATCAGGATTCTTTTTTGCATAATCACTCACAGTGTTAATTGCTATTTTTATTATCTTCTCAATTCTATTCATTACATCATTGTAATCAACAAAGGCTTCTTCCAAATCAATTGATATTGCTTCGGCAAGATGACGATTAGTTCTTGATGGTTCTGCTCTAAAAATAGGTGCAATTTCAAAAACTTTCTCAAAACTCATAGTCAATTGTTCTTTGTACAATTGTGGACTCTGAGCTAAAAAAGCCTCTTTATTGTAATAAAATATAGGAAATAATGCAGCACCGCCTTCAGTTGCAGTTGCTATCATTTTTGGAGTGTTAATTTCTGTAAAGTTTTGTTGATAAAAATAATCTCTAATTGATTTGAGTACCTGACTTCTTGCATTGAAAATATGCTGTAAAGGTTTACGTCGAAGATCAATTGGTCGTACCTCTAATCTAGTATCTATATTTTTGACAGTTTTTGCC
>JBOGRE010000123.1:0-2518 GCA_050749345.1 Nitrosarchaeum sp.
CATACATACAGTGTATGTATTCATGTATATGACTTGTCCAAATATAGACAGATGTTTCTAATGTCAGGCCTTACAATTTCATCGGTTTTTGGTTTTGGATTATACCAAATTTTGTATTGGTCTATTACTTGACTTCGAATATCCTTGTGATTCACAAAAAAGATCAAAAATTTTCAATGAAGTTGATGCACATTGCCTAGTTCTTGGAGAATTGGATTTTCTTTCTAATTTATCTAACCAATCCATTTCATTAGATTCTAGGTTCACATCTTCGTTAGTCATACCTAATTTGTTCATTGTAATTTAATAAAGCTAGAAACACATACGAAACTTGGTTAGTTAATGCAACCTAATTTTCACATACTTTAAATAAAATTCAATTGGATGATATAGCATGAGATCTGAGTCATGCAGAAGATGTGGAAAAGAATTAGAAGTGGATAAGAGATGCAAAGTGTGTAATTTACCAACTAGTTTTCATTGTCACGCATGTGGAAATATTACTGAAAAACAAATTCATCCGTCATGTATGTTATTAGAATCATCATACATACTAAATATTAATAAAAAATAGGTAAAAATATTTTAGTCAAAATAGAAAATTCAAAATAAAATCAACACATATTGAGAATTACTTAATAAGATATTTTTTCTTCATATGACATGGATGCAAAAGAAAATCCTGAAAAAATATACCCAACAGGATATGAACCAAAAAAGACTAACGACATAGACGTTAATGTTAGAAATCAACTACTAAGTGAGATTCTAAAATCATCTCCGACTGAATTTATCAATACTGATTTATTCACAGTAATGTCAAAACGACGTTCAACTAGGAAGTTTACAGACAAAATAGTAGAGACAGTAAAAATAGATAAAATCATAGCTGCTGCAGACACTGCACCTACTGCGGGAAATTTTCAGGGTTTTGAGATATTTTATGTAAAGAGTCCTGAAAAAAAGCAGCAGTTGATAGAGGCATGCAACAATCAACCATATGTGAATGCACCAGTGGTACTGGTTTTTTGTAAAAATCCATCCAGAGTTAAATTAGATTTTCCAGAAGAGGTACTCAAAAAATTTGCCATACAAGATGCCACACTAGCTGCAGCATATTCTCAGCTTGCAGCTCAGGCTTTGGGATTAAGTTCCATATGGATTGGAATGTTTGATGAGCAAAAAGTAATGAGTGTGATCAATACAGATTTGATTCCATCATCAATATTATGCATAGGATATCCTAAACAAGATAAATTCCCAAAACCAAGAAGAAATCTCAAAGAAATAGTACATGCAGTATGGTAGTAAAGAAATCACAGTAACGATTCTAAGCAAGAAAAGATATGGAAAAAAGTTCCAGTATTTGCAGTTAGATTAGAAATGAATTATTGTTTATCTGCAATTCTTTTTTTATCTCGACATATACCACAAAGATAATTTTTCTTAAAATTATCAATTTCTGCCTTAAATGAGTCAGACCCAAAATATTTTTCAGATGCCTGCATTCCACCAGGTACAGTTTTTCCACATTTTGTGCACTTGATGTCCAGATGAAATTTGATTTTTTTCTCATTTTTATCTATCTTACCAATAATCATCTACAACAGATCTTTAGATTTTTTATATCTATACAAATCTTAAGTTTTAAGTAAGGAAACCTAGAGAAAATAATGGAATTTTTTCAAACAGAAGAACCACAAATTGAAAAACCGATAATAATTGCGGCAATGCAAGATATGGGAAATGTGGGCAGCATAGTAGTTAATTTTATAAATAATAGTTTGAAAACAAAAAAATTCAGAATTGCAAAGACACCATACCCCACATATGTTGTAGATGCAGGAGGATACATTGACTTACCGAATGAAAGTTGGGAGTACAAATACACTGATGGATTGATTGTTTTTGGAGGAGGGACGGGTCAGCCACAAGATAGCCAAGAACTATATTCGCTTTGTCAAGATGTCATTGATGTTTCTAAAAAATACTCTGCCAAATTCATCTATACGCTTGGTGGTTTTCATACAAACAGAGTACTGGATAAAAATCCCAAAACATTTGTCACCACTACATCAATGGAGTTAACAAAACAAATGCAAGGAGTGGGAATTTTAACAACACCACAAAAATCATTAATCACAGGATTTAATGGGTTGATCTTAGGTTTTGCAAAACAAAACGGTATTCAGGGAATGGGAATGTATGGAGAGTTAAATCATCCTGAAATTCCACAGTATAGAGCAGCAATTAGCATAATCAAGACATTAGAAAAACTAACTTATAGAAATCTAGGAGATACAAGCAAGTTAGAGTCACTTGCTCAGGAAATTGAAAAAAGCTTTGAAAATTAATTAAACAATAAAACCCAAAGAAGGATTATTTTCTTAAAACACTTGATTTTTTTATTGCTTTGATACAATATGAATAATTGAAGTTTATTCACCACATTACAACAATTCCACTGGCATCTCAAACAAAAATAGACGGAGTCAGATACTATCAGACACCTCAAGGA
>JBOGRE010000124.1:0-1754 GCA_050749345.1 Nitrosarchaeum sp.
GTATAATCTCCATACGTTGCAGAAATTGAATAGATTTTTTCTTGCTCTCCTGCAATGACAATATCTTTTGAGAATGTTCCATCTATCTCTGGTGTAACGTATTCAGTCTGGATTATTTTATTATTATCCATTACATTAATTTGGATATTTTCGTGGTCTTCTGCAAGGGATGTGCAGCCTTGAATGGTAGCTGTGTCTCCTGAGTGATATGTGGCGTCATCGGGTTACTCGTATTTTTCAGTTAAACCAGATTTTTTACTGCATTTTAGTACCAGCCTCGATCTTTCAATTTAGACGCCGTATCCATCTTTACACAAGACCCAGTTGAGAAATTAGGTTTTATCACCAAAGTAAATTCTGGAAATGGTTTATTGCATTGACCATTAAATGCCATTGCTTTGCTAAATTTCTTTATGACAATAATGGATTGACTTTCTTCTCCACCAGAATTATCTGAATTAAATGTTATTCCTTTTGTAAAATAATGAATTCCTGTATTTTGAGGAGTAAAGAAAAAGATAAAAGATTTTGGTAATTCGTTTGCTGTGAAGTTTTGTGAATCTGAAATTAATTTATCATCTTCAGATATACGATAATAGACATATCCATCACTTTCTTGTTGTATTTTAGATTTATAAGTAAAAACTATGTCTATGTCTTCATGATTTTTTAGCACTACCAACCCAGTTCCATTTTTAGAATTAAAAACACTCTCTATTTTTTCACCATATGTATTTACTGAAGATACATACAGGATATTTGTAATAATAACAGAAAAAATAACGAGAGTAAGAAAATTATTCATAGAAAAAAAAGAGGGATTGGATATTTAAATTACAGCATTATGATTTGATGTAACTGTCCACAGATATGAAGAGTTTGGATTAGGTAGTGAAAAGTTGCTACTACTAGTTGCACATGTATTTACGGTGGTAGTATTGGAGAAATAAAAGACACTACCCATATTCACTGTACCTGAAACAAATTTGGTTGCACCGCTAACAGTTGAACAAGTTGAAGCATATACGTATAATGCACCATACCCATGACCTCCTCCAGAATTAATTGATAGTGATTTAGCACCTGTTCCAGACCAACTTGCTGATCTCCAACAAGTTCCATAATCACATGTATTTGGGTTTGCATATACATAGTCACTATGTGGTTTATTTGTAGATGCATATACATTGGGCAAGAAATAATTCACTACATTATCAAATGACATAGGAGTATCTTTTGGTTCATGTGTTTTGTTATTTAGTGCACTATTCATTCCATCGTAATCACAAAGATCATCATTCTGACAAACTGCAACGTTTGCAACCATGGTCCAATATTGTGAATCTAGATTAAATAGGTCTGGTGGAACTCGTCATCAAGTAGAAATTGCTATTCGTCAAGGAAAAATAGTTATGGTTCCAGAACCATTACAAGATAATAAAGTAGCATATGAGGGATTTGAAAAATTTGTTGAATTAGGTGCAAAACCAGTAAAATCAATTGATGATGTATTTACTATCATGAAGGAGAAAAACTCAATCTACAAAAATACGACTCTTTTAGAATTTCCTGAAGTTTAGTGATTGGAAAATAACAAGAAGATAACTTTTTAATGCAAAATGATTCAAAAAGAAAACAATATGTCTAACCCTAAATTTTTAATTGATGAAAATGTTCTAGGTCTAGATAGACATCTTGACACTTTAAACTTGAAATATGTAAAAATCGGTGATCTTGATTGCCCTGCAAAAGGA
>JBOGRE010000125.1:0-20039 GCA_050749345.1 Nitrosarchaeum sp.
CTTTAGTGGTAGTTCTACAATTTCCCGCATTGATTTTATTTCGTTTCCAAGACCTCCTACTTCCTCAAAAGTCACTCTAATTTTTCTATCGCCTGATGCCTCTGTTTCACCATAATACTTGTTCATGATTTCTGGACCATTAATTGAAAACATGTTTGCCTCTGATTCACTTGCAAGAACTCTTGCAATCAATGTCTTACCACAGCCTGGAGGACCATACAACAAAATTCCACTATGTGGTTCTACGCCTAATCTTACAAATAATTCTGGGTGCTTTAGTGGTAGTTCTACAATTTCCCGCATTGATTTTATTTCGTTTCCAAGACCTCCTACTTCCTCAAAAGTCACTCTAATTTTTCTATCGCCTGATGCCTCTGTTGACATTGTGAGATTTGTAGATCTGTCGATTTTGACTATATGTTTTGGGGATGTCTTACTAATCTTAAAGTCCATCGAATTTCCTAAAATCATTACAGAGATTTCATCTCCATGAGTAATTGGTAATCCTTTCAATCTGTTTTTTACAAAATCTGTGAACTCTTTATCGACTATTACAGAATCATTTACTGGTATTAGTACGACTGATTTTGCAATTTTTGATGTGGCTTTTCTTATTTTTACAATGTCATTTAATGATGCCCCGACATTTTTCCTTGTCTGTCCATCAATTCTTATTATATCTGTAGATTTTTCATCCTCATCCGCTGGCCAAACAACTGCGCAACTAGTTCTTGATCCCATAACTTCAATAATATCACCCGGTGTGACTTTGAGATGATCCATAGCTTCAGGTCCCATTCTGGCGCGTTTTTTACCAACGTCTCTTTGTTTAGCTTCTCCCACTCGCATCTGCAAAGGTTCGTCTTTGCGTACCACAAAATCACCTATTTCATGTCTACTGACATTCTACTCATGTTGAGTACTTCAAATTCACTAACGCCCTCAACAGATTTAACAGAATCTTCTAACGAATCCATTTGCCCTTCTTTGTCTTCTAAAACAAATTCTGCTTTAAGAAATTCTATTCCAAATGCTAACGGTTCTTTTACATGTCTTTTCATTTGTATTCCTTGTTTTAATGATTCTTTAATAGATTCAGATAGTTTCTCGAGATCAACATCCATCCCAGTTGGAAGAATTTTAACAACTAATAATAATTGAGCCAATTTCTAAGGTCCCTGAAAATTACATGAATCACAAGTATATGTTCTTGCGGCTTCTCTGCAACTTTCACATCTCCATACTAATTTCTCACCACAATTTGGACAATTAAATTTTACACATTTATCATTAGGCATAATATGTCTGTGACAACAACTGCATATTGGTAATGAAATACTAGATGACATGCCACAATTTTCTGTAAACATCATTTATACCTTGCTTAGAATTTGTGTGACTTTAACTCAGAAGTTTTTTAAATTCTCCACCAATTATGGTTTGAGCTGTTTTGAGCGAACCTTTGATCCCCAATAATTTTACTATGGATCCTGTATGAAAATCAAAGTCCTCTTTTTCAGAAATCTCTTTTGTGATTTCAGGTGTCACTGATTCAAATAATTTATTGATGGTATTGTTGTCTAATCTTTCTAAAATTTTTCTTGCAAATAATTGCTTTTCAAATTCTTTTCCAAATTTCTTCATCCATCTTTTTTGATACTCTTCTAAATCTGACTTGTTTTTTGATTCTAGGAATTTTGAGATTGCTTGTCCTGCATACAATCCTCCCATTCCACTAGAGTAAATTCCTCCAGCAGTAGTTGGTTTTGCTTGTCCAGCTGCGTCACCTACTATTACTATTTTTCCATCACTAAATTTGTCAATTGGTCCTTTGATCCAAATTGGCGCATAAATTTTCCTAACTGTAGAATAATTTCCCATTGTTTGAAGAAATTGTTCTATTGCTTCTACGACATTGATTCCTTTTCCTGCAACTCCTACCTTCCCTTTACCTTCATCAGATGGTATGATCCATGCAAAAAATCCTGGATATTTTTCTTGATCAAAAAACACTTGTACTTTTCCTTTCTTTATCCAATCTGCATAAATTTCGTATTGAGCAGATGATAAAATTCCCGTTCTATCTTTATGGATAAGAGATGACACTCCTCGTGCATCAACAAAAATCTTGCATTCGATTTCTCCATCACTTGTTCTTACTCCTTTATCTGTTAATTCTTGAAAACTAGTTCTTACTTTGATTGTAGCACCATTTTTTTGGGCTTGATGTGCTATTTGTTTATCTAACTCTCTTCTGCTAATCTCTGCAACTTTTTGTTTCTTTGAATTTATAGAAAAACTATTTCCATTTGGAGCATAAATTTCTGCAGACTCTATTAAATGATCAAAAGTTTTTCTAAATGGAACTATACCAAGTTCTTCCAACCCTGCAATACTGACCAATCCTCCACAGTGCTCGGGTGTACCAATCTCATAATCTTCTTCTATTACAAGAACACTGTAATTATTACTGGCAATCTCTCTTGCACAGATTAATCCTGCAACACTTCCGCCAGCAATTACCACATCAAAGTACACAGATTTAGTTCATCTGCCAATTATTTAATTCAAAAGTTTTTCATCAAGTATGTTTTTTGATATATTTATGGGCGATATCAAACAAGTAATTGTGATTCGAACTGACCTTGAAATGGGAAAAGGAAAAATTGCTGCACAAGTAGGTCATGCCTGTGTTCTGGGTGCTGAACATGTTAGAAAATCTCATCCAGAGTGGTTTAAGAAATGGTGGGAAGGGCAAGAGAAAGTTGTACTCAAAGTTTCAGGCATTAAAGAATTACAAGAAGTAAAAAAACACGCAATTGATTTAGATCTTCCATGGTCTGAAGTTACAGATGCCGGTCACACACAAATTGCACCAGGTACCATAACTTGTATTTCTATTGGTCCGGCTCCTGAGAATCTTATAGATAAAATAACTAGCAGCTTGAAATTACTTTAGATTTTCATTAATTTTTGGAATGAGATATAACTTGGCTTGATATTTTTTAAATTGTGAAGAAAAAAGGAATAATCATAGCTGCATTTTTTGGAACAATAATGCTTACATCTTTGGCTGCTGGAGTATTTCTTAAGAATACACCTACACAGTCTGAAAATACTGACATAACTCTTACTGGTACTCCTGCTGATAATTTTCCTGATGCCCAACGTGCACAATTCTGTGGTTCGGGTAATGCAAAATCAACAACATTTGTCAAAGAATATGCGATTCCAACTGCTTGCACAAATCCTTTGGCAATAGTTGCTGACCATGACGGAAATTTGTGGCTTGCACAAACCAACACTGGTAAACTAGCAAAATTTGATCCTAACACTAAATCTTTCAATGAATTTGATAATTCTCTCTGGCCGAAGAATGGTCGCTCAATGATATGGGGAATTGATTATTCTCCTGACGGTTCACTGTGGTTCACAGACGAATCTTATGATTCTGTGTGGCGATTCTCTATACAAGATGAAAAATATTCCCGCATATCCTATCCTTCTGAAGGTAATTCATTACCACAAAAGCTGAAAGTAGATGGTTCACAAATAGTGATAAATGATTTTACTGGAAACAAAATCACCTTTTTAGATCCTACTCAATCTGATGATAACTTGCGATATCTGAGTCTTCCTTCTCCTGTTAATGGTTCTGTAACTGGCGATTTTGCAATTGATCCTGATAAAAATGTCTGGTATACCAATTGGCTTTTCCAACAAGGAGGAGTTTTGGTAAAATTTGATCAAGAAGGATATCGCAATTCTATAGCAAATGCTCATGGAGACTCTTTACCTCCCTTTGATTATCTGAAAATATTCAAGCTACCTCCTGAAATACTTACTCCAAACGGTATGACTGTATCTGATAATGGTATTATTTGGTTGGCAGATACATCAAGCTCTTCTATCTTTAATTTTGATCCTATTACACAACAATTTACTCAGTATGTCACCTCTGATCCAAAAATATCTACATATGGTAACGATACTGGACTGATAAAATCCCCCATATCTAGACCATATTGGATTAAAACTAATTCTGATGACCAATTAGTTTTCAATGAACAAACTGCAAATAGTATTGCAATCATGGATCCAAAATCTGAATCACTTGTAGAATATCTGATTCCCTCAAAAAATCCATCATGGGGTGACTGTAATGCCGATTCTGATTGTGGCTTGGCCCAAATATTTGATTTTACCATAATCAATGATAAAATCTGGTTTACTGAATTGGTAGAAAATAATATTGGGGTAGTTGATACTTCTGTTGCACTACCATTTGGAATTGAACTTGATTCTAAAGATATTTCATTAATGCCCGGTGAGTCAAAGAACTTATCTTTCATAATATCTCCGAAGCAAGACTTGTCTGGTGTTTCTCTAATATTGTCAGATCCATACACCTTTTTGAATGCTACTTCAAGTGTATCTGTTCCTTTCCAGTTGGATTCTGATACCCCTAGACCTGTGGAGGTAACAATTTCTGCATCTGATGAGGCACCTTCTGGAAAATACAAGGTATTGCTAGGATCTCAAATTGAAGATGTTTCAATAAGTAAATTTGTTACCGTAACAATATTACCGTGATACCTAAAATAGATTCTCAAATAGGTATCTCTGTTTATAGTACAAAATTTAATGGAATTGGAGGACGAATCAGAACCGAAGCTGAAAACTTTAAGGTAGTTGAAATTCTTTCTGAGAAATCATTAAAATCAATTAGTCAACAAGACGGTTACCCTGTTTACAAACTAAAAAAGAAAAAAATAGATACAAACCATGCCCTTTCTGATATTTTTAGAAAAAAAGGAATTCGATTAAAATCACTTGGACTAAAGGATGCTTCTGCAGTGACTGAACAATTTGTTTGCTCTGATAACAAAGACACATCCATGGAAAACTATACCTCAGAAAAATATTCACTTGAAAAAATTGGTTTTGTAAAAAAACCTCTGACCAAAAAAGACATGATTGCCAATCATTTTAGCATAAAAATTTCTGACCATGTTGGTAACCTTAATGATTTTACCGAGTATACTAAAATTCTAAATTTTTATGGTTATCAAAGATTTGGCTCCAAAAGACCCGTGACTCATCTTATTGGTAAGGCCCTTTTACAGCGCAATTTCAAAAGGGCAGTTGAGTTGATCATCTCTTTTACATCTCTTTATGACTCTAAAGAAAATATCGAGATTCGAGAAAAACTCGTTGACAAATCAAATTACAAAAAATACTATGATCAAGTTCCACCACAAATGGACATTGAAAGAATAGTGCTTCGAGAAATGATTGAGCATGATAATGAACAAAAAGCGATTCATGAAATACCGTTATCCCTTAGAAGATTCTATGTTCAAGCGTATCAATCCTTTCTTTTCAATCATACATTAAGTGAGGCATTTACCGATGGCGAAAATCTCTTTGAGGCACAAGAATGTGACGTTTGCTATGATCTTCATGGCATAATTGGAAAATATGTTAAAGGTCTAGATCAACATCTTGCATTACCTTTTGTAGGATACTCGTATTACAAAAAAACTCGTTTTGATTTTCAAATATCAAAAATTTTAAAAACTGAAGAGATTACTCCAAAAGATTTTTTCATTAAAGAAATGCAAGAAATTAGCAGTGAAGGTGGATTCAGACAAGCTGCAATACAATGTACTGATTATTCATCAAAAGATACTACTGTTGAGTTTACTCTTTCCAGAGGTTCGTTTGCTACAATACTGTTACGTGAAATAATGAAACCTGAAGATCCAATTCTTGCAGGATTTTAATTCACAAAAATATTTTTTCAGATGTCTTTAAGTTAGAGTTTCTTTTAGAAAGTTCAATTGGTATGGAAAAAGCATACATGTTAATTAGCTGTGAAATAGGGGAGGAACATTCAATCTATTCACAACTAAAAGCAATTCCAGAAATTAAAGATTGTATTATTACTTATGGTAGCTATGATCTTGTTGTTAAATTTGAAACTAACACTACAGAAGAAATGAATACAATTATTTCCTCTAAAATTAGAAAGTTAGACAAAATTCGTAGTACTATAACCCTTCGTGTAACTGATTAATTTCTTTTGATAAACCTCAAACCTATTCCAATTGATAAAATGATGCCTCCCAAAATAACTATCTGAATTCCATATGTGATCCACTGAGGATTTGAATACATGAATGATGATTCTGGTCCTACTATTGATTTACCTTGTAAATGAAAAATAATACCCATAATTATAATGCCGATACCTGTGATTATGACTGCTTTTTTACCTTTCATTGCACTTTCTAGGCTGGTGCCGGTAAAAAGGGTAAAGAGAATTGATAATTTGACCAAATGATTTTTTGACTTGATCTTTAATGATTTTCTTCTGATTCCTAAAAATGTACAACTGGGAATCTAATACCTCCGAGTCAGGTGACCGTAAATATTTTAATCTCATATTGTTTGTAGTGTCTGCGTCTCTTGCAGTACTTTTATTTTTAGTTTTTTATCCTCAAATTGAGGCAATTAACCGAGCATCTCCGATTTTAATTAATCTGATGTTTCTTCCTGCAGCTGCCATAGGATTTCTATACGGTGTTAGAATTACTGAAAGAGCTGTAAGACCAAGCGAAATACGTAGTCCTCTTAAAAGATCAATTGTCAAAGTTTTCTTGTTCTTTTTTGTTATAGGTGGTATGTTTAGTTCTGTTAATTTTGCATTAAATGGTGGTAGTGTAATGCCTGGATACCATATTTTAGATGATGGTCTTCTGCCTTGGCTAAATGAGTATGTGACTGCAAATGGTGGCGCAACTTTTCTAATACTTACCAGTATTGCTTTGATGGCAGGTGCAACAAAAAGAATTGTTGGACTTGATTCTGGATTCATTAATAAATTGGTGACATGTGTTGGAACTTTTATTTTCTTCACGATGCTTATACTCAGCTTTACAAAATCTGATCCTACTTCTTCAGGTGTATTTTTGTATACCTTTTATCAGGCGGGAATTGTTGGTGGTGCATTTTATGCAATGAATAGACTAACAAAAAATCTAAACACGATGGAAGATTTTGCAAACGGATATTGAAATTACTATTTATGTAAATCTACATAAATTCCAGATACTTCGTTATTGATTCTGTCCAAATATTTTTCACAGTTCTCTGCTGTGAAATTATTTGCTTTGCATTCTTTGAAATGAGCCGTATTCCCTCTTTGGATATGATCTCCAAAAAGCACATTTGAGCCTATTGCCAACGCAACAAGAGCAATTAATGTAAGACTTGCAGCAACTAGAATCATACCATAACCTGCATGGGCATGATTATGAGGTTCTTTCATTCAACCAAAATCTATCTATCTTGAATTTATTCTTTTCAAGAAGTAAATTTCAATCAAATTTTAGCACTATTGTCATAATGTTAGAAAAAAACAAAAGTCAGTAATAATATCTGTATTCATTGAGTATTCAAATTCTCCAATATGAGTTTCTAGGTCCAATTAAACTTCAAGAATGGGGACCGCCCATGGAAAAAGTGGTATATTTGATAATGTCTCGTCAAAAAGATTCTTTTGACATAATTTATGCTGGTGACTGTGAACAGACTCAAGATGAGGCATTTTTCACTAACCATTCTAATTTCAAATGTTTTATTGAAAAATCTGGTCCTGAGGAATCACTATATCTTGCAATTTTTCCCATGTTTGAATCTGGAAACAATGAGCGAAAAAAAATTTTGGACCAGATACTTGCTCGTTATCACCCAATCTGTAATGTAGAAATCAAGTACGATATAAAACCAGAATATAAGATACGTTCTAAATCTGATTCACAAAATGCATCCACTCAAACACCCTGCCCCTGTTGTGGTTCTGCCATGAAAGTTGACAGCGTACTTGAAAATACCACCATTATTCGCTGCACTGAATGTGGTTTGAGTGACACTAGACTTAATTCTTGATTTTATTTTGAACATTGAATAATTCCAATGTCAGCAAATCTATTGCTTTTTTCAAATGCTCAAATTCATTAATTGAATGAATTTGCCCTTCAACTAGTGCTCTTAACACTTTGACTGAACCTTTTTGAAATTGATCAGATGCAATAATTTCCATTGCGTTGATTTTGGACAAAAGATTGTCTAACTCTTTTTTTATTTCGTCAGCTGGTGCATGTTTGTTCATAAAATATCTCAAAAGAATTTCCTATATGAATTATAGTTACATTAGGTCTTCGTCTATTTCTTGAATTGGATCTAGGTACTGCTGACAGGTGCAACTGGGAATCTTACACTTGTCCACTTTCATCAATGATTTGTTCTCTTTTGATGGACTGTGGGCTTCATTAGTGTGATGGCATCGTTTGCAGTTCATAGGAAAAATTTTACTACTCTGTTATTTAAGCCAGTAAACATATTCAAAGATTATACAAATCAACAAATTTCATTAATTGACTCATTTGGATATATGTTATATTATATTCTGAACGCGCCCTATTTTTCCATTATTCAATTCAACTTTAATTCCATGAGGATGAAAATTACTTGAAGTGAGAATTCTCTTAACTATGCCCTCAGTCAAACTCCCTGTACGTTGATCTTGTTTTTGTATTATCTGTACCTTTGTTCCAATTTTTATTTTATCCCTTGAAGGCGCAACACCCAAGATATTTGGTACTTATGATGGATTCTAAATCTTTGTTTTGATAAAATAGCGTAGTTTTGAGAATTACTCAAAACAATTTACTAATTTTGTCTGTGATTTTGGAAACATTCTCTGCAATAAACAGGTCTATCGTCTTTTGGCTTGAATGGTATTTGACATTCATTTCCACAGTCACCACAGGTTGCAGTAAACATCTCTCTTGGTCTCTCGTCTCTTGAACCTCTGCTGAATCTGGATGGACCTCTGTCATTTCTACCATAACTTGATCCTCTGTCATTTCTGCCATAACTCGATCCTCTGCTAAATCTAGAGCCACCACTACTTTCTTGTGGTTTATGCTTTTGGAAACATTCTCTGCAATAAACAGGTCTGTCGTCTTTTGGCTTGAATGGTATTTGACATTCATTTCCACAGTCACCACAGGTTGCAGTAAACATCTCTCTTTCTCTATCAAATGGCATATCTTTCTAAAACTTGGTGGAATCGTGTTGTAATTAAACTATTGTAAAACTGTTTTTTAAATCAAAACCAGCATGAATTTTGTTCTGATTTTGTATTTCGTAGTATTGGTTATATGCAAATATTTGTTAAAAGTCATGCTAAACTATGAAAGGAATAATCATGATTGGAGTTTCAGGCTCTGGTAAAACCACATGGGTCAATTCTCATAAGGGTTATGTTGTATGCTCCACTGATATCATACTTGAACAATTGGCAGAACTCATGGGCATTTCATATACTGAGGCGTTTAACTATATTCAAAATAACAAAAAATTTGATTACATCACAAGTAAATTCTTTGAGAAAATACGTGAATGCATCTTAAGTGATAAGGACTTTGTAATAGACAGAACCCACTTAAAACGTAATGTTCGAATTTCTCTAATTAATGAATTAAAGACAATTGCAATGGAGAATGGAAAACATTTGGAATTACTTGCAGTAAGTTTTGAATTACCTAAAAACATAATCTTTGAGAGATTAAAGATCAGGGAAAAGAAAACTGGCAAATTCATACCTAAAGAAGTAATATTTGAACAAATTAATTCATTTGACATACCTACAATTGATGAAGGATTTGACGCGATAGAAAGAATCACATAATTTCTATCAACTCATTACATTCTAAACTATTCAAATATATTGATTCAAATACAAAGATATGATATTCATAATAGATATGAAAGACGACATATGTGATTTTTGCAAAGGATCAGGTTCACTCTCTTCAAATATCTGTGTATACTGTAATGGAACTGGAGAATGGAGTCAAACTGCACAAGCATATATAAAAAATCATATTTGTCAATGCATTGTGTTGGATAGAAAATTTTGTCCTGTATGTAACAAAGCATGCCATCATGACACTACATTAAATCCAAAACAAAGAATTGATCCAGGGTATGGAGGAATGGCTACATCAGAAATCACAGTTATAGCATAATCCAAAGTTATGGATTTTGACTTATGTTCAGTGTCAAAATTTCGGCTAATTTTATTATTTATTGTTCAATATGTATGATCAATCACGAACACAAAATTACTTGTAACTATTGCAGTTTTTGTTTTGGTTATTCACCGTAATAGATTCCATCATCATCATATTCCAACTCACCTTCGATAAAATCATCGACATCTCGTTGTAGTTTTGGTATGTTTGTCATGAATTCTATTTGTAATGTTGTTGTATAATCAAATCGTAATGTTTTCTTGTAATCCTATAGTATGTCCATGATCTATATAGAAGTCTTTACCAACTATTCTTTGATTATATTTTTGCTTAGTGTTTGTTTACAGTTTTATACAATGTGGTAAAAAACACATTCATCTATTTGAGTTGGTTATGGTATCAATACGGCTCTTCCTTGAATTTGCGAATCTTTTAGTTTTTTGAGAACTTGATTTGCTTTTTCTAATGGGTATGTCTCTGTAATAACTAGAATATTATTTTCATCACATATTTTGATTACTTGCTCCATATCTTTTGTTGATCCAATCACCGTTCCACGAATTGTCTTTTCCTCAAATGCAAAAAATGTTGGATTTTTACCCACCGTCGCAATTACAATTAATCCTCCTCTCTTCACTGACTTGATTGCAACATCAGTTACTATATCTGCTGGAGCAAAAACGATTGCAGCATCTAGCATTCCATGTCTTTTTTTTAGCTCATCTAGAAATTCTTGATTTTCAGAAAAAGTCATAGTGTCTATTGCCCCTACTTTCTTTGCAACATCAAGATGATTTTTACTACGTGAAAACGCAATGACATCACATCCTTCTACTTTTGCAAACTGCACTGCCATATGACCCACTCCTCCAATTCCAAATATGCCTATTTTTTTGTGTGATTGTGGTTCTGCAGCTTTTACTGCCTTGTATGCTGTAATCCCTGCACAAAACAGTGGTGCAGCATATTCTGATTTCATGCTTTCCGGAATTTTTGTTGCAAAATCTTCTGACACTGTAATATATTCAGCATATCCTCCTTTGAGTGACTCTCCGGTAATTACTGATGATTCACAAAGTTGTTCTTTTCCTTCTTTACAATATTGACATATTTTGCAAGTCTCAAGTAATGGTGTTATCCCTGCCCTGTCTCCAATTTTGAATTTGGTAACATTATTTCCAACTTCAACAACCTTACCTACTACCTCGTGACCTGGAACTGTAGGTAAAGTAGGTGGAATTCCAATATCTATCCAATCCCCCTCAATTCCATGCAATTGTGAATGACAAACTCCACAGGCCTCAATTTTTAATAAAATCTCATCTGGTTTTTTGATTTCATGTATGTCGATTTCGGTTAATTTTAACGGTTTAGTCTCAATTGGGGCACATTTTAACAGTACCATAGCTCGCATTTTCTTCATATTTGTCTATTTTCAGCATGAAATTTTAAGATTCGTTCATTAGAAAAATAAAGATCCTGATCTCATAGCAATATATGAGTAAAGATGTCACTGCTGAGGATCGTGAACGAATAACTTTACTACAACTTGTTTCAAGATCAAAAAATGAATTCAAAAAACTTTCACTAGAACAATTAAAACGATTACAAGAACTATTGGAGAAAAAAGATTATAGTCATGACAAAAAAGCACATAAATCAAAAGTTAAACTATTGGCTAAAATTAATGTCCGAATTTATGAACTAGAAGAAGGCAAAGGAATCTTTTACTAATCTACTCCAATTAGGTACAAATACCAATACAGATGTGATCCGTTATGGCAGAAAATAGTTTAATACACGAAACTAGTCCGTATTTGATTCAACATGCACATAATCCTGTTAATTGGTATGCTTGGAATTATGAATCTCTGAAAAAGGCAAAAGATGAAAACAAGCCAATCTTTCTTAGTGTGGGATACAGCGCTTGTCATTGGTGCCATGTTATGGCACACGAGTCATTTGAAAATGAAGAAGTTGCAAAATTTATGAATGAACATTTTGTAAACATCAAAGTCGACAGAGAAGAACGACCTGACCTTGACGATATTTATCAAAAAGTTTGTCAGATCGCGACAGGGCAGGGCGGGTGGCCTTTGAGCGTTTTTCTAACTCCTGATCAAAAACCATTCTATGTTGGAACTTATTTTCCTGTTTTGGATTCTTATGGTCGTCCTGGGTTTGGAAGTATCACTAGACAATTAGCCCAAGCTTGGAAAGAAAAACCAAAAGATATTGAAAAATCAGCTGATAATTTTCTTGGAGCATTGCAAAAAGCAGAGACTATAACAATTCCATCAAAACTAGAAAGAACCATTCTCGATGAGGCAGCCATGAATTTATTTCAACTCGGTGACCCCTCAAATGGTGGATTTGGGTCTGCACCAAAATTTCCGAATGCTGCCAACATATCATTCTTGTTTCGATATGCAAAACTTACTGGACTTTCAAAATTTAATGAATTTGCGCTTAAAACTCTAAATAAAATGGCTAAAGGCGGTATATTTGACCAAATTGGTGGCGGATTTCATAGGTATTCTACAGATGCTAGGTGGTTGGTTCCTCATTTTGAAAAAATGCTTTATGATAATGCCCTAATTTCTGTAAATTATGTTGAAGCATATCAAATTACAAAAGATCCATTCTATCTTGAAATCCTCCATAAAACACTAGGCTATGTATTACGAGAAATGACCTCCAACAACGGCGGATTTTTTTCTGCATATGATGCTGATTCAGAAGGGGTGGAAGGAAAATATTATGTGTGGAAGAAAAGTGAAATCAAAGAGATTCTTGGGGATGATGCTGAACTATTTTGTCTATACTATGATGTGACTGATGGTGGAAATTGGGAAGGTAACAGTATTTTATGTAACAACATCAATATTTCTGCAGTTGCATTTCATTTTGGGATCTCTGAAGATAAAATCAGAGAAATTCTTACTATCTGTTCTGAAAAATTATTAAATGTTCGTTCCAAAAGAGTTGCTCCTGGACTTGATGACAAGATTCTCACATCTTGGAATTCCTTAATGATCACAGCTTTTGCTAAAGGGTATCTTGTAACTGGCGAAACCAAATATCTGGATGCAGCAAAAAACTGTGTAATTCTTATCGAAACAAATCTTCTACATGGTGACAAATTACTACGAACCTACAAAAACAATACTGCAAAAATAGATGGCTACTTGGAAGATTACTCTTATTTTGCAAATGCACTGCTTGATGTATTTGAGATTGAACCTGAATCAAAATATCTGGGTTTGGCTTTAAAATTAGGGCATTACTTGGTTGATCATTTTTGGGATTCTGAAAGCAGCAGCTTTTTTATGACATCAGACAATCATGAAAAATTAATCATACGGCCAAAGAGTACTCATGATTTATCATTGCCCTCTGGTAATTCTGTTTCATGCTTTGTAATGCTTAGATTGTTTCATCTAACTCAAGAAGAAAAATTTCTAAAAATTGCAACTCAAATTATGGAATTTCAGGCACAAATCGCAGCAGAAAACCCATTTGGATTTGGCTATTTGCTAAATTCTATTTACACTTACTTGCAAAAACCCACTGAAATTACAATTATCAACTCTGAAAATTCTGCAATTTGCAAGTTTCTTTTTAGCAAATTCATACCTGAATCCATTTTGGTGACAATAAAGAATAAAACACAATTGGAAAACCTTGTAAAATTTCCATTTTTTACAGGTAAAATTTTTAGTGATAAGACATCTGTTTTTGTTTGTAGAGATTTTACCTGTTCACTACCTTTAGAATCTATTACCGAAATAGATTCCCATCTTTAGAGTTTTTTCAGGTTTATTCCAATAACATTTCCGACCTGAGGTCTGCCCATATTTTCATATCTTGATCTTGGCATTGCAATTGTGATTTGGGTTTGTTGATAGCTTTTGATGTTGATTGTTGGCTGGGCTTGTAAAATTGCCTCCAATAATGGCATAACTTGTTCTTTTGTTTCAGCATCTAGTTTTTTTGAAACATTTTCAATAATCATCTGTTTTTGTGATATTGGTTCAGTTGTTACATTTTCAACTAATGTTAATTGTACCATTTGGCCATTGTCTATTATCTGTGTAATTTTAAATTCATCGGTTGCTGACAATACACTGTTCATTACACCTGTTGATTTATCAACGTATTGCAAAATAGAGTGCTATGACCGCAGTTGCTACTGCTGATGCCACACCTAAACCAAAGATGATTTTACTTCCGTCTATCTTCATGTCTTTTGATACACTAAAATCAAATTAAACTTTAACATCATTTCTGTAAAACATTGACTGTTAATTCTGAGTATTTTGTTAGAACTTTTTTTAATCATCTTTTTTTCCTATTTGTTGTCTGATGGGTTCAAGAATTGCTTTCTTGATTAATGGTGCACGGTTCTTTAGAATTTGATTAAATTCTTTGATATCTTCTAATCCTGGAGTTTGTTGTTGGTTTTGGTACGCCTGTAAAAATCCAGAATACACACATCCTGTAATAATCCCAAACGCTGTATCTGGAACGGACTCTACTTCTGGAACAAAGTTTTCTGCAATTTGTCTGTATGACTCTGATTCATTAATGTAATAATCAATCAAACTATCGATGAACTCTTTGTTTTCTTTGGAAATTGCCATGTTTTTCTTCTTTCCCTTGTTTATTTAACTCTCTTCGGAAAATTGTTTATTTATTTATGTCCTATTGCCTAGTTATTGTGGAAATTAGATTTAGATGATGAATATTTTCGAATATTTGATTCTAAAAAACTCATAGCTGGATACTTTGATCCTGACTATGGTGATATCTTTCCAAAAGAAAACTCGGTAGAAATTATTTCTCAAATGCTAAAAAACCATGATAAAATTTCAGGCGGACTTATCATGATTCCACTTGTTAAATTTGGATTATTTGATTCTGATTTGAATATTGATATTGATGAATTAGATACTCATGTAAATCGTGTTAAAGAGCACCTGAAAAAATGGAAAGATTTTATCGCAAAGACTAACAATACCATTCATTCTATTAGAATGTCACACACTGATCAAGATATGCTTACAATTACATTTCCAATTAAATTTTCAGAACCAACTCCCTTAGATAAAACAGAAATTCTAAAAGAAATTTCTCCCATATTGGATTTATTGCAGAAATTGAATTTATTATAATTGTATCTTTAATTCCAATATCTCTTAAAACTAAATTCTATGCCCAAATTAAATATCCAGTATCATCTTAATCCTGATTTTGCTGCATTGAATTCTCCCAAAGCAATTGTTTCATACTCAAATGATTCTTGTAATAATGAGTCTGATCTAATATTGTGAGAAACATCACTTGTTTCTACCCCTTTTATGAATTCCTCATCGCTGTCTAATTGTGTCTGTGTTGAAAGTTTGAATAATTCTACTGATGGCGCAAATTGTTTTGGTGGGGTTAAATCATCATATTTTGAAATCACATTTTGCATTTTTTCAATATGTTCTTTTGAATATCCTAGTAGTTCCTGTTGAGTCAAGTCCCCTTCTTCCCACTGTGTGATTTTTGAATTAAATTCTATTTGCAACTGCTTGACCTCTTCTTGAATTTGCTGAAGTTCGTTGCCAAACTTGAATCCTTTTTGTTTTGTTTGTTCTGCTGAATAATTATAGCCTGCTATTGCCACTACGATAATAATGGCGATGGAGACGATGATGATATTTTGTTTCTTTGATTTTTTCAAAATTAATCTGTATAGTTACCTTCTGCATCTAATTTTAGCTCAATTGTCATAACAGTACCACTGATAAATGATTCATTACGAATAGTTCTCACCCTTCCAACGTCAAGATGGTAAGGCCAAATCTCCACAACTATCGCGCCTACTTTGACATTATCTGGAGCATCTGTTAATTGAATATCTTCTTTTTTCACTCCGTATATTTGCAATGTGCGTAGAGCATGTTCAACTAGTGGCTCCGGATTATTGTGATTAATTGCCCAAACAATTCCCTCATAGTCTATTTTTTCCATTTTGAATTAAATCTGAATTATCTCCTATAACAATTATTCTTTTGGTTATTACAGTTGCGTATTTTATGCTAATTCAAGAATAATAATGTCTAATCAAAATATCTTAAAACCGATTTGAGATCAGCAGCTTCCACCACTTTCATTCCATATTTTTCTTCAATTATTGGGGAAAGATCTTTTACTTCTGATCTACATGTACGATACAAAAATATCCCTTGCTGTTTTTCCTCACACTCTTGAACATAAGTAATGGCTTGTCCCTTTGGAACTATGAATGTTGTTGCGCCGGTTTTACTTGCAGCCTCTGCTTTTTCTGGAATCCCACCAACAGGTCCAATTGAACCGTCTTCTTGAATTGTTCCAGTAAGCAGTATTTTATCTGAAATTGGTTTGTCTTGAATTTCCTTTACAAGCAAAACTGTCATTGCCATTCCTGCACTAGAACCATCTACTGCCTGCAGTTCATTTTCATTCTTTGATGAGATTGAGAATATTACATCCTTGTTTGAAAGATCCGTTCCAGTGTACATCTGAGATGCTTTAACTGCAGTTTTTGCAGATGTCTGAAAGTCTACTCCAGTTGGTATTGCAGTATTTACTAAAACAAGTCCTGAACCATCTTTGATATCTACTGTAATACTCAAAACAATTCCACTGTATTTTACTTCTTGAAAGAACCCATCAGATATCATAATTGGACGTACTGCCACTGCTGTTATTGATTTTGAACCAACAGTAACAACAGGATTTGGGACCTGTTTTTGAGATAATTCTGATTTTAATTTTGCAATGTTGTCTCTTTCCACTTTTATCGATTCTATCTCTTTTTGAATATCAGTTCCTTGTTTTTGAAACTGCTCTATCTGACTGTTTAATTCTGAAATATGATTACTTAGATATTGATTATTTTGATATAATATGTAATTGCCAAAAATTGATACCACCAGAATTGTAGCCAATACAATTGCTACCTTGCTTAGCATTTTAGATGAATCTACAAGACAATGGCTCTTAATTTTACTTTCTATTCGATTATCAGAGTTGAAGATTATAATATCATTTTCACTGACACAAAGATCACAAGTCTGTATGAAAAATTAGTTGATAACTTGGTTTACAACAACTATTCAGAGCTTATGACACTTAATGTCATTGTACTTTCAACTCTTGACAGTTTTCTAATTCCAGCAACTGCTTTGTCAAATGTTTGTTGATTTTTTGTATTTATCTCTACGATTATATCATATGCACCAAATGTAAGATGTGCGCTTTTGACATCAGGCATTTGTTTTAATTCTTCTACAATGTACTCTTCTGCACCAAGATCACAATTTAATAAAACAAATCCATTTTGCATAGTTTTTTCTTAGAATAATTACTTTGGTACTTGTCTTTAAGTTTTACATCTATTACCATCTGCTACGTCCACCATAGCTATTTTTACCGCCACGGTCTCCGTACTTCTTTCTTCCACCACTTCTATCATCTCTTGCATCTCCTCTACTAGATCCTCCATATCCGCCAGATCTTCCATATCCCCCAGAACGAGAACCTCTGGAATATCCAGTTCTTGATTGAGAGCCACCGTACCTTCTAGATGGAACTTGTCTTTTTAGAGGATCAGGAATTGAAATCTCTATTCCCATTTCTTTATTCAAATCTGTCAAATTTACTTTGATTTGACGCTTTATCAAATTCCAATCTCCTACCGATGAATATGATACTAGTGTAATTGCTCTTCCTTTTGCACCTGCTCTTGCTGTTCTTCCAATTCTATGAAAATATGCCAATTCTTGGTTTGGAACATCATAATTTACTACAAGTTCTACTCTTGGCACATCTATTCCTCTTGATGCTACATCTGTTGCGACAAGAATGTCTGCCTTGCCACCTCTGAATTTTCCCATTGATTGCTCTCTTCTATGCTGTGACATGTCTCCTTCAATGGCTACAGCATCAAATTTTTCTTGATGTAGGAATTTAGCTACGTCTCTAGTTCTATATTTTGTTGAACAAAACACAATAACTTGACCTTTAATCGGTTTGATAAAATCCATAAGATACTTCATTTTGTCTCTGTCTTTAATTACAAGAAATGCTTGATCTATTCCTTCCCCACTAAGATCATCTGCATCAAGAAGAAATTGTTTTGGATTTTTCAAGTAATCTTCAGACAGTCTTAGAATTTCTGTTGGCATTGTTGCTGAAAACAATGACATTACTCTTTCTTCTGGAGCAAGATCTAAAATAAACTGAATATCATCAATAAATCCCATGTCTAACATCGTATCTGCTTCATCCAATACAATGTGTGTAATATCGCCAAGTTCTATTGATCCACGTTTAAGATGATCAATTAATCTTCCAGGTGTTGCAACTACTATCTCTACGCCTCTGTCTAAAGCATCTAACTGTAAGCCCATTCCCTGACCGCCGTAGACTGTTGTTACCCTAATTCCTGTATACTTGCCGAATTTCTTTATCTCTCCTGCGATTTGTACTGCAAGTTCTCTTGTTGGAGCCATGATCAATCCCTGTATGCCTTTTTTTGGTTGTATTTCTTGAAGCATAGCTAAAGCAAATGCTGCTGTTTTACCCGAACCCGTATGGGCTTGTCCTACAACATCTCTTCCGGTAAGTAGTACTGGTATTACTGCCTCTTGAATAGGAAATGCTTCATCAAAACCCATTTCACGAACTGCTTTCAGTATCTCTTCTTTTAATCCTAAATCTTGAAATTTTGTCATTTTGTTTTCTTCTCTTAAGCAATGACGAAAAAGCTCATTGCCCACTCGTCATTATTCCGATAATTTCAAATCCTTTTTAGGTCTAATAAACGCTTGTTCTTATTTCTCATGTGTTTAGTTGAGAATCAATTACGCTCTTGAATGTTTCAAAAGGTTGGGCTCCATTTATTTTTACAAATCCTATCTCTTCATTTCCTATGAAGAATCCGGGTGTCCCTGTAACTCCATATTTTTGTCCATCCTTTAGGTCATTGTTAATTTCTTCGATGTATTTACCTGAATCCAGACAAGCGTCGAATTGATCTTGTTTCAAATCTAATTGTGTTGCAAATTCTTTAAAGATTGTAATTGCAGATGTAATTTCTGCTTTATCCCAAACCCCTTGATTTTTAAACAATGCATCATGATATTCCCAATACTTGTCTTGTTCATGTGCACATTCTGATGCTGCAGCTGCTGGCATTGAATTAGGATGAATGTTTTGTATTGGGAAATCTCTGTATACGAATTTTACTTTTCCTGTTTCTATGTATTGTTCTGAAATTAATGGAAGTGTCTGAATCTGAAATCTAGCACAAAATGGACATTGAAAATCTGAAAACTCTACAATAGTGATTGGTGCGTCTTGATTCCCTCTAACAGGATCATCATCTACGGATATGCTAATTGGTTGTACATTAGGTTGATCAGATGCTTGCTGATTTTTCACAATCTTTGACTCAAGTTTTGTGATCATCTCGGTTAATTCCGATTTTGTCATTTCATCTGATTTTAAGCTAATATACGAACCTGCAAAAAATGCAGATATCAAGCTAACGGCTATCACTGAAATCACTAAAGCGTTGAACGTTGATTTTTTTATGTATATTTTCCTGCTATCTATTTCACTTTGCTTTGATTCTATTTTATCCAAATCTATTTCACTTTGCTTTGATTCTATTTCATCCGAATCCATTTGGGCTTGCTTAAATTACAACATACTTATTCGTATTGCCAAATTTTGCCTTGTTTTTATTTCTCATAGTTCTTATATTCCATCATAATTATCCCAAATAATGTCAGAAGACGAACGTAAACTGTACCCATGTACATGTTCTGATTGCGGAAAAGAATCCCAAGTACCTTTTCAACCAATTGAAGGTAGAGATGTTTTCTGCAAAGAATGTTT
>JBOGRE010000126.1:0-2115 GCA_050749345.1 Nitrosarchaeum sp.
CAAATTCTAAATCCATATTGAAATATAGAAGCAAAATAAACTTGGAATCTAAAGAATTAAACAATTATAACATTAGTGGGGTTGAAATTTACATAAAATGTTATTCTATGTTTCAAACGGTTTGAAAAATATACTCCATACTTTAAATCATGTCTAATTAGTTTTTTTCAACCATTACAATCAATGCATTTTCAACCATTACAATCAATGCATTTTCAACTATCACGAACAATTATTTTGAAAATTTTACAATTCGTTTGAAAATCTCATAATTAATGCATTTACAACTATCACTATCAATTCATTTGTAGTTGTTCTAGTTTTATAATCATCATAATATCTTGTTGTATCATTTTGTAATTCTACCAATGTAACATTTGAGCTTACAGTTCTTTAACTATAATCTTAATTTTATTTTTTCAATGACAAATAAATTAAATTTGTTTTTGTTTCTAGCAATAGCAACAATTCTTATTGCAAGTCCTCTTGCATCTGGAAATGCTTTTGCCGATGATGACAAAAACAAAAAAAGTAAAGACGACAAAAATGACTTAAATCCATTCAAACCATTATGGGATGCAATAGCAGGATTACAAGGACAAATTGATAATATTTCATTGACTCCAGGTCCACAAGGTCCAACAGGTCCAGCAGGTACTGATGGTAGTTGTAGTGTAGAACAGATCGGTAATACTGCAGTCATAACTTGTAGTGACGGAACTACAGCAACAATTACAGGTCCATAATCCACATCATAAACTCTCCTCTTTTTTATTTTATTAATTCTAAATTTTTTCCTAATTCTTCAAGTTAACACAAAATTTAGATAATTTATTGCAACACTAACAAAGAGTATAAGTGACAGAATGAAATTAAAAAGTTAGAACATTGCTTAAAACAACAAAAAGAAATAATAAACAAATTAGGAAATAAAAATAATAAATTAAAAGAATCTACTTGAAAAAATAAATTCAAGATATTTGATTTTTATAAAATTTCTAGTTATTGTTTTTTAATATTTAAGAGACACAATTCAATAATGAAAAACAAATGTAAAACAGTGTTCAAATGATGTAACATTCGATTTAGTTGGTGTTTGGGTATGTCTTGTTTTAGGAATTTTCAAAGATGTTAAAGAAAAATATGAAATGACATAATTGAATTTGTTAATGGTTCAATGCTTCTTGAAATTTCCCAATTTTTTATCCATATTAGTAATTATTGTTTGTTTTTTTATGATGTTGATTGCATAAAAAACAAGTACAATCTTGTCCAAAATCAGATCATCAAAAACAACATCTACCAATGTTTCTTAGCCTAATGTTTAAGATTCATTATTTTGATAAAATTGCATTAAATAATGCGGATTAAAAAGACCATTTTACTCATGATTACCTACAAATAATTACGGTAAAGCACGAATCGGCATGATAGTTTAGTATATCGTAAATAATACCACAAAAATATTGACTTATTTACAGATTAATTCAAGGCAATCTGTGCGGGGATCGCCTAGCTTGGTAGGGCGTGGGATTGCTAATCCCATGTCAGCAATGACTCGTGGGTTCAAATCCCTCTCCCCGCGCCATTCAATCGTGTATATAGTTGGGGTATGAGATTTTGCACTAATTCCATCTAAAATTATGCATAGGATCTATCTTTCAATGATAAAATGATGACATACTCAAAGAAAAAATATCTAAAGAACATACTTTAAAAAAATATAATCTATCTATTTTAAAAAATATAATAAAAATAGATTCTATAAATGAGATATAGATATTATATAATTAACAATAGAGTATTTTATTTATAGATAGATATGTTTTAGATTTATTTCTAAGATTTATTATTCTAAATATTGTGTTAAATTGCGATTTATTTAATTTTACAGCTATCTTTTCGGTTAATTTACTGTAATTGAGTGGTAAATTGTCTAAATTAGCAATTTAGATGTGTGATAGTTACAAAAAATACGATTTTTTTATCTATCTAAATAAAATTGTAGATATATCTAAAATCTATCTACGTTATAGATATATAAAAAAATACATTTTAAATTATTGTTTAAAATAAATAATATAAATAAATATGATATTCTATTCTTGATATAAC
>JBOGRE010000127.1:0-5016 GCA_050749345.1 Nitrosarchaeum sp.
TAATACTTGTACGTAAAATTCCATACAGAGATGCAAAAAATTCTTCGTGGAATGATGGATACCATGATTTCCGTAAAGCCACCAAGAATGACTGCATTAAGAGAATTGCATGAAGCAGAGACGGGATCATTTAGCATTTTAATTGGAACAATACTTTCAGCAAGAACAAAAGATGAAACTACAACAAAAGCAGTCAAGATATTATTTTCAAAATACAAAAATGTAAAAGAACTTGCCAATGCCAAAACAAAAGATGTTGAGAAAATTATAAAGTCAATTGGTTTCTATCATGTAAAATCAAAAAGAATTATCGAGGTTGCTAAAATTATTGATTCTAAGTATAAAGGAAAAGTTCCAGATAGTTTAGAAAAATTAGTAGAACTACCAGGAGTCGGAAGAAAGACTGCAAATTGTGTATTAGTTTATGCATTTAACAAACCAGCTATTCCAGTAGATATTCATGTTCACAGAATATCAAATAGATTAGGATTGGTAGATACAAAAACTCCTGAAGAAACAGAACAGGAATTAATGAAAAAGATTCCAAAAAAATATTGGATTGAGATTAATGATATTTTTGTAATGTATGGTCAAAATATTTGCAAGCCAATATCACCAATGTGTAGTGTGTGTAAAATCAAGCAAGTTTGCAAATATTATAAAACTATGAACGCTTCTTAGTCAGGTATAAAACGCCTACCAGTATCCCAATTCCTGCAGCAACATAAAATGGAAATAATGCAAATGGATTCTTTGCAGGATCTCCTGACATAAATTCTACAATCATACTTCCAGAATTTACTGCGGGTGGATCAGTGGAGCTTTCCATGCCATGAACGGAATAGGAATTAATTGCAAATGTACCGATATCAAGATTTGATACTACTATTCTTGCACCGTTGTTAACTGTTAATCCTGCTCTTTCAGTGTAAGATATGATTGGGTTATATGCAGGAGACCATCCCCGTTCCAGGTCATTGTGAATAACAACGTATCCCTCTTTAGGAGTCTGTACTGCAATCCAGAATTTTTCGTTTGGTTGGGAGCCCATACCTATTTCAACTAATTTCTCAGGATTATCTTTATCATAAATTCTTAAAACTGCATTTCCATCAGGGTTTGCATATACAAGATTGTTATCAATGGTAACTTGCCAGCTTATTGCATGTGTTTTTTGCATCTGAATAATGTTTGTGTCTCGAAGAATTTTATTAAATTCGTATGATGGAATTTCTATTGTATCAATAATTAATGTTGGATTCTTTGATTCTTCTGCAAAAATAGGACATGTAATAAATCCAAAAAGTAAAATAAATGTAAGGAGGGATTTCACGAGCTAAATCTAATTTGAGTGAATAAATACCTAATCAACAAATGGGTGTGGATAATCTAGAATTACCTTTGATACTTCTGGTCTTAAGATAAATTCGGAAGGAGATTTACCGTCATCAATCATTTGTCTTAGCTTGGTTCCACTAATCTGCTCTTTTGCATCATCACTATGTGGACATACATTTGGATTTGTATAGGTAAGGCATTTTCTACAATAGAAAAATGCCGGGAAAAATATTGGCGATATTTCTAATTCAGGATAGTCATCAAAGATTTTTTGTGCTGCAAATGGATCATAAAACGTTCCAACTCCTGCATGATCTCTACCAATAATGATGTGTGAGCATCCATAGTTTTGTCTCATTATTGCATGGTGAATTGCTTCTTTTGGTCCAGCATACTTCATTTCTGTATGTAAAGTTCCAAGTTTGCATCTATTTTCTGGGTAATAATGCTCAATCATAGTTTCATAGCATTTTACAATTACTTCATCTACAAAATCACCAGACTTTTTTTTGCCGATGACTGGATTGACAAATACTCCATCTCTTGTTGTGATAGATGTTTTTTGAAGCATCTCATGTGCTACATGTGGAGGATTTCTTGTCTGAAAAGCCACGATTGTCTTCCATCCTGCTTTAGCAAATACATCTCGGGTTTGTAAAGGAGTTAATCTGTATTTTCTTATTTCAGTCTCTTCAGGTCTTTGAATGTAATCAATTTTACCGCTGACTAGATAATTCTGCATAGACATTGTCTTTGCAACACCAGGATGTGAAGAATCAGTTGTTCCGTATACTTCCTTTGCAGTCTTTTCTTTATCAAAGGTAAATATCTCTTTGACATACAAGATTGCTATACCTAATCCCTGGTGATTTTGCAGTAATACTTTACCGGCTTTTTTCATTTTTGTAGCTGTAGATTCGTTTACATCAAGAACTATTGGAATTGTCCAAGCCAAACCATTTGATAATCTACCTTTTGATATGACATTTTCAAAGTCTTTTTTCCCCAAAAATCCCTCTAGAGGACTAAAAATTCCATCTGCAATGTTTTCGACATCATTTGCAAGGTCTTCTGAGATTGATATTGAATATAATCCGGATGGATCAGATTTGGTGATTCTATTTACCAGTTTTCCACCATGTGGTTTAATTGAATTATCAGACATGCTAAATTCCTTATTTATGGTCTATATGAAGTCCACACTCTTTGTGTTCTCCTTGTTCCCACCACCAACGTCCTGTTCTCAAGTCTTCTCCAGGTTTGATTGCTCTAGTACATGGCTCACATCCAATACTTGGATAACCCTTGTCAAGAAGACTATTGTATGGTAAATTATTTTTCTTGATATGATCTTGAATTTGATCCCAAGTCCAATCTATTATTGGATTAATTTTTAAAATTCCGCCATGTTCATTATCTATTTGGAAAATATTAATATTTTTTCTTACTTCAGTTTGATCACGTCTTAATCCAGTAATCCAACCATCTAATGTAGATAATATTCTATTAATTGGGTGTACTTTACGTATTTCACAACATAATTTCCTATTTTCTATACTCTCATAGAAAAGATTCATCCCTTTTTCTTTGACCATATCTTCAACTTCTCTAGTATCAGGAAACAAAACCTCAATTGTTATGTTGTATTTTTTTCTTACAATATCCATAATATCATAGGTTTCTTGTGGTAGTCTTCCTGTATCTAATGTAAAGAATCTAAACTTGGGATTAATCTTAAGCATGATATCCATAATTACTGCATCCTCTGCACCAAAACTTGATGCTTTTGCAACTCGTGGGTGAAGATTATCAGAGACCCATTGAAGGGCTTCATTTGTTGTCTTTATTTTTGAATTGAGTTCATCTACATGTTCTTGGGTAAATTTTTTCACAAATACACTTGAATTGTTTTGTTTTATATTGATTACCCAAATTTTTTATCCTAAATTATAAACAGGCACATTTCAAAAAAGAAGAGATGAAAGATATTTCTTACGTAGTAGTTTTCCCAACAGTTTTCTCTAAAAATAAAATTCCACAATTAATCATAAATATTAAAAAAATTCTAAAGATTCAAAATCAAGAATTTAAATCGGTGAAACGTGATGGAGATGTTATTTTAGTAGATGCAAATGATCCTGTATTTTCATCAGCTGCAATTAATTTACTTTTTGGTATTGAAAAAATAGCTATTGCTAGACAGGTAAAAAATGATTTTCAAAGAGTCGTATCAGAAATTACCACAGTAGGTGGAAACTTGCTCTTAAAGGGAGAAAGATTTCTTGTTAAAGTTGAAGGAACATCAAAGGGATTTTTTACAAAAGATATTGAAATTGCAACAACATCTAGCATTATAGAAAAAAAAGCCAATATGGGTGCACGTCCAGGAACAGAAGAAAATTTTGATAAATTACTGTACACGTATCTAACAAAAAACAATGCATATGTTTGTATTTTTTCAGATAAAGGTCAAGGTGGCATACCATATCAATCTCAAAATAAAAATGCCATATGCAGTGTTTATGATGAAATTTCAGCAATTTCTTGTTTTGAAACAATAAAACAGGGATTTGATTCAAAAATAATTATCTGCTATAGACAAAAATCAGAATTAATGAATTTAGTTAAAATGATCAATCAAATAATTCCAAGACTAGCAAAACAAGAAGTTGTACTGGAATTCTTTAATGTTAAGATTAATCAAGCAGGAATTAGAAACTATCTAATCTTTGTAAATTCCATATTAGAAATCATGCTTCATGAAGCAAAATCAAATAAGATAAGTCATGTATCTCTTGCATTATCTCCACTAATATTTTCTACAAATTTTATCGATTATTCCATGAAACGTGTATTTCAAAAAGATAGATTACCAATAATGCCATTAAGTGGTGTAGATACTAAACTTTTCGAAGAAGCTAAAGAGATCGGATTGGAAAAACAAATTCCAAAATTAGGAAAATTATTTATGATTAATTCAAATGAAATACTAAATTTTTCAAACAAAGATGTAGATTTTGCATTAAAATCAAAAAAAAGCGTCACTGTCAAAATAGGACCAAATACTGTACATGATATACTTGATTCTCTAGAATAAAATCACTGAGAATTTAAACGGCATTTTAGGATTACATTCTATGTTAAAAATTGGTGAATTCATCTATCCATGGGGAAGTGGACACTATTCTCGAATGATGAGGCTAAATGCAGTATTAGATAATCATATAAAAGAAAAATTTGAAGTTCATTTTTCAAGTAAAGATCATGTTTATCAGAAATTACTAGAAAAATTTCCTGAGCACAAAGATCAAATTCATGAGATATTGATGCCAACTCCAATTGATGGAAAATTTGGACCTAGTGTTTCATTATCACTATTAAATTTGCTGCTACCAGTTTCAAAAAATCCTCCTCTTGTAAAACAAGTTACAAGTTATTTGAGACAAGAAAGTAAATTGTATGATGATGAAAAATTTGATTTAGTAATTAATGATGGAGATATGGGTTCAAATATTATAGCAAAAAATCGTCAAATTCCAAGTTTGTTTATAACAAATCAGTTTAGACCAAAATTGTATAAATCAAGATCTTATTTTTATCCAGCAATAATTTTTATTTCAAAACAAATTGCAAAAGCTTCCAGAATTCTTGTGGCAGATTCTCCTCCTCCATATACTA
>JBOGRE010000128.1:0-2660 GCA_050749345.1 Nitrosarchaeum sp.
GATGATTAGAGGTGCCCTTAACAAAAAACTTGCTGATGGCTTACGTTTTACTACACAGCAAAATAGACTCCTGACAAAACATTATTATGATTATCCGGATTCTCCAGATGGATTTGATGATTGGAGTAAAAAACTACATCATATTCTTGATGAATCTAATGCTAAATTATCTCAATATCAAAACTAAGCTTTATTTGTAAACTTAGATCTTAAAAAAATATCAAATGGAAAAAGAAACATCATACTTGGATTGGAATAATTCCATTCAGATTTTAAACAAGGCACACCAAGCAGATCTATTTGTATTGATAATTGGTCCAAAGGGTACTGGAAAAACATCTCTGGTCAGAGATTTTGCAAAGAATAAAAATGCAAAACTAGAATCAATAAATTTTAGCCTCAGAACACGTGAAAGTCACCTCGTTGGAACAAAAACCTTAACAAATGGAACAGTTAGTTTTGATGAAGGTATTCTGATTAAATCGATGAGAGAAGGCAGTATGTTGTATCTAGACGAAATAAATGCTGCTGAATCAGATGTCTTACTTCGATTAGATGAAGCACTAGACGACAGACGACAGATTAATCTAAAAGAGTCTACAGGAGAAGTTGTAAAAGCTAAAGAAGGATGGTACGTAATTGCAACAATTAATCCTCTCACACATAGTGGAACCAAAGAACTTCCACCACAATTACTCAGTAGATTCCCAGTCAGAATTCGTCTAGAGTATCCATCTGAGGATATAGAATTAGAAATTGTAAAGAAACATGTTTCTACAAATCATGATTCAGAGATTGTTCAGGCAATTAAACTTGCAAATATACTTAGACAAGCTGCTGCAGTTGAAGAATTATTTTATTCTCCAAGTTTAAGGGAAACAATAGCATTTGGAAAGTTGCTAGATGGGGGAATGCCTCCGAAAGAATCAGCAAAAATTGTTTTTGGTAATGTGTATACACAATGGGGAAACATAGAATATCAAAAAGTAAGAGACATCATTATCTCAATGTTTGGTAATTAGATGCAATCATTACAATTACAAAATGAATCATTAGTTGATATTGCCACTTTTTTAGTCAGGAGATGGTCTGAAAGAGAAAATATTACAGTGGAATTTTCAGATAAAATGGAGACAAAAACTAAACTTAAAGAAAACAAAGTAATCTTAACACCAATTGAAAAAAGAATAGGAGATGATTTTCAAAGGTATAGACAATTTAGAACCTCATTGTGGTATGAAGCAATGAGAATAAAGTTTTGTAAAAAAATTCTTAGTAATGATCATGCATTTGGATTTATTTTAAATACTATGGAAACATGTAGAGTAGAACAACTAGGTAGAAAACTTTGGAAAGGTATGGATGAAGAGATCATCTTTAATTATGCATACATGTTTGTGGCTAGACCACAATTACATACAGTTTATGGAAAAGCAAGAATTGTAGAAGCATTTTACCAATATTTTATGTTTGGAGCATTCAAGGGTGAAATACAGGCTAGTCATTTTGAGAGAATAAAAAAAGCATCAGAGTTTGCTAAAAAAGTTGTGGATGAATCTATAGGAAAAAAATATGATACAGAATGGTTGGAAAAAAATGTGAATGAAATTATTAAAATTTTAGACATAGATTCATTGCTTACAATTCCTGTTTCTTTACCATTTATGAAATCAGGTATGATTGTTTCTGAAGAAGAATTGCTAAAATTTCTAACAGTAATTTCAAAAAATAAAGAAGTAGATTTTGGAAAAATTGATCCAAAAGCTGCATTAAGTGGAGATAACATTTATGATGAATATAGAGTATTACTAGACGAAAATAAAAAAAATGATAATAAAGGATTAACTCCTGAATCAATAGGAATTCAAATTCCAACTGACACTAATGTTGATGAGACAGTAATCTATGACATGAATTTGATAAATAATCTAAAAACAAAATTTAGAGAGTTAAAATCAGGATGGAAAGAGCAACACTTTATCAGTGGAGACGAATTTGATGAAGAAAATTACATTGAAGGAAACGAACCATTTTTTACAGATGTTAAAAAATCAATCAAAACAAGAATATTTATTTTATTAGATCATTCATCAAGTATTGCATCAGATGCATTAGAATATAAAAAAGCTACACTTGCACTTTGTGAAGTATTAGCATATCTGAAAGTAAAGTTTGCAATTTATGCATTTAATACACATAGTAGATCTGTTGTATGTTGGTTGATAAAACCAGACAACATGAAGTGGAATAATATTTCAGCAAAAAGATTAGCCAAAATTGTTGCAAATGGTTCTACGCCGTTAGCAGAGGTGTATGACAAAATGTTCCCCATATTACAATCAAAAAGACCAGATATCTTTTTGACGTTAACTGACGGAGAGCCATCAGATCCAGATGCAGTTCGTATAATGACCAAGTCATTGAAAGGTCTTGGGATTAGAATGGTAGCCCTAGGTTTGGGATCAAACACAGTTAGAGCCACTATGATTGCGAATAATCTAAGACATTTAGGATATGAGAAGACTTTGGCAGTAAGTAGATTAAATGATATTCCAAGTAAAGTGATCAGAATTTTAGAATCATAAAAATTACGTATAGTTATTTACAAAAATTAAAAAATAGTGTATAGATAGATTTTAGAAATATAATTTAAGAATTAT
>JBOGRE010000129.1:0-11523 GCA_050749345.1 Nitrosarchaeum sp.
CAATTAACCAATCAACATCTGTTCCGCCTGTAATATCCATGTTTTTTAAAATTAAATGACCTAGTTGTTCTCTAGCTTTTTGGAAAACTTCTGAATTAGTTATCGTATGTTTTGGGGTATTTTCCTCTATCACTGCCACTGTTTTAGAAACGGCATAGTTTTACTTAACTCGGATCGTGATTCTTAAACTTGAATCAAGAACTCTCTAGGTTCAAATCCACCAAGACCAGAACCGTTTTTGGTTCCATTATTGCTAGATAATAGGAATGAATCCCAACTTAATTCTGTATAACTGGGTAATCCCAGTAAGATTATTAGGTAATCTTGGCAGTTTTCCACGCCGCTTTAGTTTGTTAACAGTCAATCAGATGTCCATATAGAAAATTTTAAAATTTTAAATATAAAATTCACGTACATAACACAATGTATCAAGAATATGTAAAAGAATTGTTAGAGCGTTATGATGAATTAAGAATGAATTCTAATCAAGGTTCATGGGATAATTGGTTTATGACAAAATTTAGGATAACACGGATAATGAATTGGAAACCATATGAGAGATTGTATCAAAGAACGTATACACATCCATTTGCAATATATCGATTTCATAAAGAAATTAAACTAGATCTAAGCGAATTTCGTTACTTATTTCAAAAATTAAATGTACAAAAAGGCACAAATGACTTTGATACATCCCAGTCATTAAAAATGATAAATAATTATTTAGAAAAAATATCTCAAACAAAAAAGAAAAATAAATTGATGGATATTTTATGGAAAATAATAGGTAGCTCGATTTTTGCATCTATCATAACGCCAATAGTAATATCCGCCGAACAATATTACCCAATTATTTTGATGCTTGGTGTAATGATGTTATTACCATTCAGCACATGGTACATGGCAGATAGGATTTTCCTTTATGTTACAGAGAAATTATGGTATAGAACTTCAGAGAAAAAACTAGGAATTTCTAAACTACGAAGTAAACTAACTACTAAATTAATCGCGGAAATTAATACCCCGATTTAATGTTTAAACGAGATCCTTTAGTTTTGATTTGAATAAATACATTAGAACTTAATTGCACTAATCACTACACCAATTATGACTCTATTAATGTAATTAAAGCGAATTTGAAAAGAAAAACCCAAGATCCTATTTATGTAAAAGTATATCCTTATTCTTGTAATGGGCTTTTGTGGAGGATGTGGCAAGCAATCAGACCCTGAAGATAAATTTTGTACTGGGTGTGGTACCTCAATCAAAGAAGTCCAAGTTTCCATACTTGAAGATACTGGAGAGATGATAAAAGAAGAATATAGAATGGGTACTGCTCCTCCTGGATCTAATCTTTCAAGCGGTTCTCATATTGGTGACCAGAGAAAAGATGGGGAATGGTTAGAGGCAACCGTAGACCATATTCTTAGATATGCAGGGTTTGAAACTGAAAGAGAAGCTTCGTTTATTTTCAATGATAGTACAGGCGACAGATTCCGAATTGATGTATTAGCAAAAGATCCCCAAATTGAGATTTTTGTAGAATGTAAAGATTATGCAGATATGAAAATTTCTGAAAAAATAATGTATACGTTACAAGGACAACTTGATGACTATCGTAAACGACATACCAAAAAGGTGATTGGTATCCTTGCAGTAACTTCAAGAGATGATGGACGTAACACTGGAATTAGAGAAAGTTTGAAAAAACACGATTCATTTTTGTGGGATGGATCTTTTATTGAACATTTGAAAAACAAGATGGTAGAGCTTGGAAACAAAGAAGACTTTCGCCGTTATGTCTTAGATCAAATAGATATTTTTGAAACTCCTCAAATAAAAAAAGACGGCGTTTATAATTTCATGGTAAAATATTCCTTTTACACCATTGAACCAGACAGATATGTTGGTAAACCATTTGAGGTGATGAATTTTATTGATGATATCAAAGATAAATTAAGAAACCAACCAATTCAGATAATTAACCAGAAATTTGAACCAGTTAGACAAAATAATCAAGTCATCACATATAGAATCATCATTGATTTTAACATGCCAAAAACTCCTAACGAGGTTAAAAAATTTGCCAACGATAACAAGGGATTTATGGACAAGTTAAAACGCCGTACCGATTTTGAGCTTGTATACAGAGAATACAAAAAATTAATTGAATCTATTCTAAAGGATGTTTACGGTATTAGTTATCTTCCTGATAGTAAGAATCAATTCCAACAAATTCGTTTTGAAGGATATAGAGTAAGTTAGATATTGGTCTGGATCTGCCAAGATTTGAACGCTGATTTCATGTTATCAAATTTATCATAATTATATAAGACCTCACATGAGTTTAGAGGGCAAGACATCTGCTGAAAAATGTGGAATCAAGATCAAAGGGAAAAATAAATGGATAACTTTAATTCAAAACGCATCAAGGGGAAATTGAAAAACTCATTAGAATCTAGAGGGATATTTTTATGATTAAAAACATGTCTGATTTTTTCGGACAAAAATCAAGTCATATGCAACTTATCTCAAATGTTTTAGTAGTGGTATGTATTGTTTATTGATATGCAATTAATGTTATATGACTTTGAATTTGAGGATGTTAATGTACCATCTAGATCTACTGCGTATGTAGATATTCAAAGATTTGGAAGTTGGCAAGCAAGTAAATTAAAAACTTCGTTATCAGTTGGAGATATTATTAATTTTAGTAAAGACGATAAAACTAATGTATGGCGTTCGTTATTTGGAGATATTCCAATGCCGTTACCAGAAGATGGTATAATCGAAAAAAATTTTGGAATATTAAATCAGGAAATTAAAACTGAAGTACCATATGATAGTTTTGAAGAAATGTTTGATTCTGAAGATTATTAAAATAAATATTTCATTATGACATTTTATCTTGACACAAATATTTTTGTTTATTATTTTAAAAGTAAATTTTATCCTGATAACTCCAAGATCGCAAAATTATTTTTAGAGAAGATCGAAAATGGAAAATATCAAGGAGTAATATCTAATTTAGTATTAATGGAATTAATAAAGCAGTTACATGAAATAGCAGTAGAATTTGAACAAAGATACTCTCAGGCAGACTGGAAGAAAGAAATTGAGATGGCAATTAGTACAATTTACAAAATAAAAAATTTGGATGTAAAAAATGATATTATTGAAAATAATATTAATTTATCTTATAAAGATATTTTAGATAATGGATTACAGATTATGACAAAATATCAAGGAAGTGTAGAAACAAAATCTAAAATTGTTCATGATGGGATACACTCTATGGATGCTTTTCATATAATAACAGCAAAGAAACTAGGTTGTTCAAAATTAGCAACATTTGATAAGGATTTTTGTGAAACAAAGAATGAAATTCCTCCACTAATATTACAAAAAGATTTTTGGTGATAGATTGCCTGAATACGTAGAATTTACAAATTTTGAAGTTGAGCATGAACCATGGAATGAATATGAAATTGAAAATTATGGTAAGTTGAGAGCAAAGTTGGTTATTTCAAGAATTTCACCAATTAAGGATTCAGTGACAGAGACTGATTTGAGTTTTAAATCAATAAGAATTGTTGATTTTGTTCCTTACAAGGATAAGATGGGTACACCTAATGTTAGACCATATTCTCAAGAAGAATTAGCAAAATCTATTGTTGAAGATGATGTGGTTTTTAAAATAACCAATGAAGATTGGAATATCTATAAACTTCCAGATGGTAAGATGTTAAGAATTAAACCGACTTTAGTAAAAGTATCTCGGACTGACAAATTTGATGTTAAAGGGGAGCCTATCTTCCTTGTTAATACGCAACCTATCGTAAAAATAACCTGATTCAAAAATCATAAAAAACTATCTTTTGCTACCCGATAATTTTTGACAGGGAGAAGTTTCTCAATAAATTTTCCAGAACCATTAATTACCCTGATCAGGTTGATTTTTTGATAAAGAAACGGAGATCCCATTAGGTACATTATAAGATGGCATTCCATGATTATCAAATTTATCTGTAAGCCTATTAACTTCTTGAATAGTTAATTTTATTTTTAATTTTTGTCCTGTTTTTAATATTCTATATACATTCCATGGCTCATGGCTATTATTAACATGAACTTCATATTTCGGGGCACGTCTATGGTCATCCTGTAGTTCTAATGGTGGACGTGTATCTGGTTCACCCCTCAAGGCAACTGGTGCATAAACTACCCATACAGGTAGGGAAAAATCAAAACTCATTTCTTGAGGATTGTAGGGATTTCGCATTATTCTTGTTAAGAGAAGTCTTCCCTTAATTGTTGCACCATCATTTAGGTCATATCTATTCCATTCTTCTTGTTCAACAGAAAATTCTAGGTCTTCAAAATCTTTTGGCATTGGAGTTGATGGTTGTTTGCCAGACAAGCAATAAATTATAATTTAATAGGTATTTGAATCTTCGAATTGAGAAACTTTTCTTTCAATGGTTGGAGAATATGTGCTGTCTGGGAAATCTCCGCTTAATGTCATTGTAGTAGTTTCATCATCTCCTGTTTTTTCAGGCAAAACACTTTTTCCTTCTTTAGCATTAAAGTGAGACGTATCCGTATTTTCTCTGGTATATCCTCTCATAGTGATAGTAGGCATAAAAATTATACTCTAAATTTCTTATATAAATTAGATCATCAGATTTGTGAAAATCGTGCTGAATTCAATACATTAACAAAACTTTGTCCTTATCTTTACAATTTAGAATATGTCCCGATGGGTAGCAGAGAGAACTATGTCCCATGAAGGTAACAGAACCCAAAATAGCAATAGATAATTAGTTGTGGTATCGTCCCAATGTTTTTGGTACAAATCTGTTGAGATTTGGCCATTCAATATCATCATAGAATTGTAATGGTAGAACAAGGATTTCTTTAGGGGAAACACTTGTTTTACTATTTTGTTTTGTATTGTATTTGTTACAAAACATTTGTTACACTATTTTGTTTTGTATTGTATTTGTTACAAAACAAATGTTATGCCTATATGTAGTGATAATTTCATTACAATTCATGCCTAATTTTGTCCGAAACAAACTAAAACAAACCGAAACGCCTTTCTTCTCAGTACGGCGTTTCTTCGTCTGCAACAAATGTTTCAGGATTTTCCATACTCTGGCAACAAATTGTGGTGCGTGGTGAAATTGTTTCTTTCTGGGTAATCTTACTAGGATTACCCAAGGTGAGAATTAGTTAAGATTCAATATACTATGAACAATTTTAGATTCTAGTGGGAATCCCCAGAAAGCTAAACAATATTGTTCTAGTTTTGATTCCATTTTGTGCCCAAAATTCATTTAATGTCTTTGTGCGGCAATGTGGTTTCTTTCCTATAACTTGCTTTTAGCCAAAGTGGCGTGATGATTGTAGTTACTGCAACCATGATAACAATTGTAGAGTACACACTTGATGTAAGCACACCTGAAGCTACACCAATTCCTGCCACAATCAGGCCAACTTCTCCTCTTGAGATCATGCCTATTCCAACCTGCATTGATTTTTTCTTGTCTTTAAGAAATAGTATTGCAGGCAACCCACATCCAACATATTTTGTAACAACAGCGACTACAATCATTATCCCGCTAAGCATCAAAATTTCAGCATTAATTCCTCTAAAATTAACTTGTGCTCCAATAAATGCAAAGAACAGTGGTGCAAAGATTAGTCCTAGCTTACTGACATAATCTTCAATTTTATCAATGACCTTAGTTGAGGATAGAGCCATTCCTACTGCAAATGCACCAACAATTGGCGATAGCCCAATTGAGCCCGCAAGTGCAGCAGCACCAAAAAATGATGCCGTGGCTATGGCCTCAATGCTTCCTTCTGCTTTCCATACATTTCTTGCAACAATTCTTGGAATTATTATTATGGAACCAATCAGAAGCGCTGCAAAGAAACCAAGTACCTGCAGTATTACGATCACGACATTAATTGGGTCAATGTCTATGACTCCAGATCCCGTACCAAGAGAACTGACTACTGACAAGACTGCAATGGCAAGTATATCGTCTACTATTGCAGCTCCAATTATAAGACGTGCCTCAGGAGTTTGCAGCTTGCCAAACTCTCTAAGTACCTGTACTGAAATAGCAATACTTGTTGCTGTAAGTGCAGTCGCAATAAGCATGGATTGAAGTGCGTCAAAGCCGAACAAGCCAAAAACTACAAACCCTACAAAAAATGGAACGACTACGCCACATATTCCAACTACAAACGATGCTTTACCACCACGCAAAAACTCTTTTGGAGTGACCTCAAGCCCTGCAATAAAAAGAATCACGATTGCTCCAATCTCTCCTAGAATTCTTAACTCGCCATCTATTTTGAGCAATGGCTGACCATCAATTACAAAAAATGCTCCAAGTGCAAATGGTCCTACTATCATACCTGCCAAAAGCTCACCCAATACGATTGGAAGTTTCAGCCTGAGAAAGAGTTCTGCCATAAGCTTTGCTGCAAAAAGTAAAATCCCTACGCCAATTATGGTTTGAATAAAGTGAGATTCTATTGCCATCTTTATTTTATAACTTACCAAGAGATCAAAGATATTAGTTTCTATTCACTGGTTTATCAAAACTGGTCCATATGGAAGCTAAATAATACAATCAAAAATAAAAACCACAATCGATAGCAATCTGGTCTGACAAGTCAACATACCAAGAGGGTTCGATGATTCACATTGAAGGAAAAACCAAAGACGTTCAACCAAATTCTGTGGTAAACGTCAGGGTTTATTCTCCATCAAACTATAACATTGCCGATCAACGATTGAACGTTTCAAATGATTTTTTAGGTTCGAATCTTCTACGGCTCACTTATCTTCAGTCTATTGGTTCCTTCGGGGGACATAGATGTTTTACATCTATTCCCTCAGATTTTTCGGATAACTATACAGGATTATCCATAGGCTGCATACTAGTTTATCGGCAGTGAAAAGTTTCATGGTAATCACCCCTCCCACGAATATTTTGGGATAGTTTTCACGTCATAAAGTACGTTATGATTTGTTAAATAAAAAAAGATGGGATTCCTATGATACTAGAAATGATCCGACCCCAATTCCGACTCCAATTCCTAAACCCATAAACAGAAGGTCAAAGGCGACGATCTTACGGAATGAGGCGTGTACCATTTTATCCCAGATACTTTGGTGTTTATTTTGAATTGTTTGTATTTTCATTGTTATACTGTGAAAAGGATATTGATATGCTGGTAGCAAGACAATGTAACACACGAATCACAGAAACAGCAGTCTTTTACAATCATCACATAGTTTAGTCTAGTAAAATTTCAATTTTAACTTCGGCTTCCTTTATTCGAAGTCGATTTAACTAAAACACATGGGCATAATGAATTCTTTCCAGCGTTTTATTTCCACAAATTCTGCAAACCTGTTGGATTTGCATGTTGCATTCGTTACATTTAGAAAAATCTAAAAGTAATCCTCCACACTTCCTACAAGATTCATCAGGCATTTAGATCCAAATATCCTTGAAAGATCTCATTGGCAGTTTTTGTAATTTCTTCTCCCTCTGTATTAAGTTCGGCGGATATCACAAGAATTCTTTTGTTTAATGGAATAGTTATTTTTCTGACCTTTCCTCTTTTTGCTTCAATATACTTGACAGGCCCTAAGACATCGTCAAGTTCGTGTCTCATATTAACTTCTAAGACAAGCTGCATGAACAAAATACGTCGTGACTCATCATCGGTTAAAGGTTTGACTCCATATTTGAAACCTCCAGCTACTAGATTTCCCATTTGATTAATTACTCCTACGAACCTGATTCCTGGGTAATGTAGCATTTTTTGGCATGCCTGATCCATTGATTGTTTTTCCTCACAAGTTAAAACAGCCATTGTTTTAATCCATACCAGATTCTTTTTTGTACAGGATCAGTGCTGTGGTATTTAGAGATGTTGTAAGAAAACTAACCTCATTAGGATTGTCACATGCTACACACCTAGGTTCCATAATTTTGGAGTCATATGCTATTTCTCCTATCCATTTTCTACAACTACCACAATGAATCTGTATCATGTCGTACAGGTTCATTTTATTGATTCTCCTATTGTTTTTTGCATGATATTGATTTGAGAATTTTATTGATAAATCAGTAGCAACACAATGTAACACAATGATCGAGTGAAAAAAATTGGAAAAAACTGAGGATTTTGGTCTAATTCTATTAAGATATGTATTAATTATCTTCGGTCAGATTTCTAACAGTGGAAACAAATAATGATGTGGATGCTTCCAAAAATAGAACCAAAACAATTACATTTCGACTTTCTGCATCAATTATAGACGATTTAAAGCAAGACGCAGAAATCGAAAAGATTAATCTTAATGGACTTGTATCAAGAATATTATCCAATCATATTCTATGGGAAAGATATGAAAGGAAGGTAGGCCTTTTGCCTATGACAAAACCCTTTGTAAAAGATGCGATAAATAGACTAGATGAAAAAGAAATTATTAATCTGGCACAAAAAATTGAGAAAGATACCTCTAATGATATTTTTAATTCCATGAAGGTTGCTTGCAGTATAGAAGATTTTATAGAAATTCTACGGACTTGGCTAAATGTTGCATGGATGCAACATTTTTTTAAAAAAAGTAAAGGTTTCTATCATTTTAAAATCCAACATGATATTGGGAAAAATTGGTCCTTATATATTAAAACTTTGGTAACTGGTCTTTTCGAAGATATTATCGGGAAAAAATTACAAGTACAAACTAGTAAAAATTCTATAACGTTTATTTTCCCAGCAGAATAGATTTCAGTAATTTCAAATCAATTTTCTCATTTCTATTGTATACAGTCAGAGTCTTAATTTTTTAATTACAAAAATAATTGGTCAATATAGTGTTGCACTGTGTTGCTACTGGTATATCAATAATGGTTACAAGCAACAAATATGCCAATTAATGAATTGAAAAATGTGAGTTTAGAACTAATAAAAAAAAGAAATAATTTGAATAAAAAATATTTTTTTTGCCTACATTGGCTTCTTGCAGAATTAAGAAAAGAATTATGTCATCTTTATCAAATCCCAAAGGAGAAATGAAATGATGATCCCCAATACTCTTCATATTAAATTGCCCACATATTTGTACGACCAAATTCATATCAAATGTAAAGAAACAGGTTGTTCAAGCGAGGATTTTGTAAAAAAAGCACTTGAGCTAGCAATAACTGGTTACACTGAATTTGATTTTAAGGATAAACCAACTGACGAAGGAAATTGAATAATCCTTTGATCTATCCCATGAGACATGGTATTAATCGATATAACGTGTCGGTTTAAAGAAGAAGATTATTGGAATCCAATATGCTAGACAACGGTTACTCCTTATGGATATTTTTCAGTCTTTTTGTAGGAGTTGCCTTAGCCATTGATCTTGGTTTAATTGGTAAGATAAAATCTATCAAAAGGAAACTGTCAAAGCACAAAGACCAACATCTACAAGAATCACAAGAACTGAACCACCAATCATTCAAACAAGCTCTGATTTGGACGATTGTTTGGATATCTCTTGCAGGAATATTCGCTGTGTTGATTTTCACTAGTATGGGTTATGACAAAATGCTTGAATTTGTTACAGGATACACGCTTGAAAAGTCTTTGAGTGTAGACAACATGTTTGTATTCTTGCTAATATTCTCCTCACTCGGCATTCCATATGTTTACCAACATAAAGTGCTCTCAGTTGGCATCATAAGTGCTATAGCTATGAGAATACCGCTAATTATAGTCGGTGTATTGTTACTTGAAAGCTTCCACTGGATAATTTACGTATTCGGTGGACTGTTGTTATTCACAGCTGTAAGAATGCTAGTCCAGAAAAAAGAAAAAAAGATAGAAGTTGAGAAAAACATAGCGGTAAGACTGTTAAGAAAAGTCGTACCAGTAAATTTAGAATTAAACAGTGATAAATTTTTCATACGTAAAAATGGAGTTTTGTTTGCAACTCCAATGCTTGTAGCACTGGCGATTATTGAAATGACTGACTTGGTGTTTGCTATAGACTCTATACCTGCGGTACTGGCCATCACTGCAGACCCGTTTATAGTAATAACATCAAATGTCTTTGCTATATTGGGTCTACGAAGTTTGTATTTTCTTCTTGCAGGCAAGATGGAAAAATTCTACTATTTGAAGCCTGCATTGATAACATTATTATTTTTTATCGGCTTCAAAATGATAGTATCAGAGTTTTACAAGATTCCAGTTACAATATCGTTAGTTGTAATATTTATGATACTTGGAAGTGCAATATTTTTATCTATTATCAAAACACGACAGACAGACAAGGAAATGAAATCTACATAGATCTTCTGTCAAACAGAACTTCGAACACTAGTTTGATGCCATAAGTGTAAACATTTATTTCGAATTTACAAAAATCATGCCTAATTTGCAACAAGGGGTCAATGTCAAGCTTGATAATTCAATACATATTTTATGCATGAATCGCATAATGTCTACCTAAATCCTAAGTTATTTGTTGTGTTGCATTGTGTTGCTACTGATATATCTGCATCTTTGGCGTATCATACCTTAATGAAAAAGGGGGTGGCCAACAAGACATAAAATAACTCAACCAAAGCCGATGTCCCAAATTCGGCTTCTCTCCCTTTTATTGAGTTTTCTTGTTTAAAGAATACGCGAAGAATCATGCAGAAAATGTGGTGGAAACTACATGTTTATGCTAAATGTTATGAATGCAGTCAGCCAATTCAAGAAATATGTAAAACCTGCTGTAATACAACAATTGAAAAAATCATGCCAATTGTTTTAAAAATGACCAACCAAGAAAAGATCCAATGACGATTTTTTTTTTGTGTTAGTGTTAATCCTGACATAAGAAAATTCTACTCACTGCTGAATATTTCCGTACTATCTACATACTCAACCTGCCATTTTTCATTTACCCATATTCCCACAATTTTAGTGGGATAATTCCAAGATGTTATTGTGTCAATTGATTTTTTTATTAGTTCAACGTGTTCCTGTTTAGATACAGGATTACCGGCACAGTCATGATGTCCTGCGATAGCAATTAGAGAAGAACCATGTGCCCTAATTGAAATTAAAACTTTAGTCTTTATCTGTGCAGTTTTTTCATTATCTTTATCTGCTGTAATTTTGTCTACTCCTGGTTCTGTAACAGTATCTATGAAATATAGGTTATATTTTTCCTTTAACCAAGTGACTATAGGGATTAGGGAACGGCCATCAATACAATTGATTAGGGTACCAAATTTACCGGATGCCATAACAATTCATCTTATTGGGGTTTTTTATGTGTTCCAAGTGTAGAGTGAATACAAATATCATAAAACAATTTTCACACATCTCATAGTTCAAAATTAAAGTCAAAGCCTTTGTGTTGTTCATCACAAAATGAGCATTTTCGTTTCTTATTGTCAATGATTATGCCAGTACAGCCACACCTACATGTACAGGTAG